>DAHVAB010000364.1 GCA_027314825.1 Solirubrobacterales bacterium | reverse complement strand
CCGCCCGCCACGGTCACGCCGGCCTCTGCGCCGTCCGCGCCCGGCTCGGTCAGTCCGAAGAAGAGGTCCTCCAGGGTGGCTAACTGCGGCGTGAGAGCGAGGATCGCCACCCCGGCGCGCCCGAGGGCCAGCGAGAGCTCGCCGACAGCCTGCTCGGATCCCTGCACCTCCAGCTCTCCACTCTGAGCGCGAGTGCAGGTTACCCCCGGCACGCCGGTCGAGAGCTCGAGCGCTCTGGCATCGTCGGCGGTGCGCAGCCGGTAGCGCGGGCCCGCGTCCCGGCGCAGCATCTCCAGGGCGCCCTCGTAGGCGATGCGGCCCCGGCTGATGATCGCCACCCGGTCGCAGATCTCCTGCACCTCGGCGAGCTGGTGGCTTGAGAGCAGGACGGTCATGCCCTCGGAGGCCAGGCGCGTGATGAGCAGACGCATGTCGCGCATCCCGGCCGGGTCGAGGCCCGTCGCGGGCTCGTCGAGGATCAGCAGCTGCGGGCGGCGCAGCAGCGCCGCAGCTATGCCCAGGCGCTGGCGCATCCCGTGGGAGTAGCCGCCGACCTTGTGCCTGGCCCTGTCGGAAAGCTCGACCGTCGCGAGCACCTCCTCGATGCGCCGTGTCGCGCCGTCGCCGTCCAGCGCCGCGAGCAGCTCCAGGTTCTTGCGGCCGGTGAGGTAGGGGTAGAAGCGGGGGGCCTCAACGAACCCGGCGACGCCCTGCAGGGCGAGCGCGCCGTCGCGCATCGGGTCGCGCCCGAACAGCTGCACCGAGCCGGCGCTCGGCGCGATCAGGCCGAGGGCCATCCGCAGGGTCGTCTTGCCCGCGCCGTTCGGTCCGAGGAAGCCGTAGACGTCGCCCGCCTGCACGTTCAGGTCGACATGGTCGACCGCTAGGACCTCGTCGTAGCGCTTGAGGAGTCCGCGCGCCCTCACAGGCGGCGCATCGGTCACGCTAGAGGCCCCTGGCGGCCGTCTCGATGACTGAAGGGGTCACTGATCCGGCGAGGATGTGTGCCACGCCGCCGCTGCTGTAGCTGAGAATCGTGCCGAGCGCGGTCGGCAGCTCCTGCGCCTTGGCGCCGTCGATCGAGACGGTGGGGAGCGTCAGGGAGGGGCTGGAGGAGGAGCCGGAGGACGTGCCGGCGGACGAGCCGGAGGAGGCGCCGAAGGGCGTCGGTTGCGACGATCCGCCCCCCTTGGCCTGCGCCTCGATCACGGCGATCCCGCCGAGCCCTTCGCCGTAGGAGATCAGCGCCGCATCGTGGCCGTCCACTTCGATCAGACGCACCTGCTGGCGCTGCATCCCGGCGAGCGCGGCCGGCGCCTGCAGCTTGAAGGGGACCGCAGCGGAGACTGCGGCCAGACCGCTCGCGCCGAGCCTGAGCGGCCGGTGGCCGTTCTGTGCGCCGGAGGAGGAGGATCCGCCGGACTGCGCAGCCGGCCGGATCACCGTCGTCTTGACGCCTTCGGGCAGCGAGAGGGAGAAGATGGAGCTGGGAACGGCGCCGTATGAGATTTCGGTCGCGCTCAGCGAGAGAACGGGAGCCGGCTCGCCCTTGGCGTAGACGGCGAGGCGCAGCGGCGCTCCGTGCACCGCGTCCCACTCCAGTTCGGCCGAGCCGACCAGTCCGCCGTTGCGCTTGGGGGAGATCTTTACCGCGTAGGCGGGCTGCCCGGCGACGTCGGTCGGGATCGCGCCGCTCAGGTCGACGTGCCCCATCAGCCGCGTGATCGCTTCCTGGATCCTGGTCACGCTGGGCACCTGCCCGCCCTGCTGCTGCGGCGCGGCCTGCGAGCCGCCGCCCCCGGCGGGGGCCGGAGGCGTGTACTCGTAGCGGGTGTGGGTCGCGGCGTCGTAGAGAGTGATCGTGTGCCCGTCGTAGAGGATCTGGGTCGCGCCGTCTCCAGATTGCAGTTCCAGGCGCACGTCGCCTTCAGCCGAGATCCAGACCCTCCCCGACGCGCCGCTCAGCAGCGGGTTGGATGCGGCGCCTGCGCCGCCGCCGGAGCCACCGCCGCCGCCGGAGCCACCGCTACCGCCGGCCAGGCTCGTGCCTTCGACCAGCCGGTCGGTCAGCTGCAC
>DAHVAB010000363.1 GCA_027314825.1 Solirubrobacterales bacterium | reverse complement strand
CGCCGCTGTCGCCGGGTGGCCGTGGGTGGCGCCGAATCCGCCAACCCCCTGCTCCCGGCGGGGGGTGGCAGCTCCAGCTACCTCTGAGGTGCTCGCAGCCGCCACCCCGCCCAGAACAAGGGGGGTTGGCAGATTCGTGACCGCACACCCCGTGAACCCTCGGCCGCAACCCGCAAAACCCCCGTCCGCAGCCCGCGAACCCCTGCCGCCGCGGGAGGCTGGGTCACGCCAACCTCCTCAGCTCGCTCCACGGCCGCCTCGCCGGCGCCGAACTCGTGCGAGCTCACCGGAAGTGTGTTCCCCGCTTCGGGACGCCCTGTTTCGCGCGTGCCTGCCGGCCTGGGCTCCTGGCTGCGACCGCCACCAACGACCACAAGTTCCCAACAGTTTCCGGGGCCGTTGCCGGCCATGCTGGCGTCGTGAAAATGGGTGAGGTCGCGGCGCCGTCCGGTTGATCGGCCAGGATGGCGCTGCCGTCCGGGTTGACGCCGCGTCTTCGCTTGGTGCCCGTTGAGGCCCGGCAACAGTTTGGCGCGGGGCCCTTGCCGGAATGCCGGACTGTGCCCTGAGCACGTTTACCAGACTCGTGTGTTGTTGCTGGGCCCCCGTGGGCGGCGTTGAATTCAGTTGAGCGTCGAGGATACGGAGCGTGAGCGTTGGATCTAGTCGTGGACAGGCCGGGCGCGCTGGACGTGCATAAGGAGCAGGTGACGGCGTGCGTGCGGGTGCCAGGCGAGGATGGGCGCTCCCGCCGCCAGGAGGTGCGGGAGTTCAAGACGACGGTGCGCGGGCTGCTCGGGATGGCTGACTGGCTGCGGGCGTATGGGGTCACGGTCGTGGCGATGGAGGCCACCGGCGTGTACTGGCGCCCGGTGTGGGCGGTGCTGGAGGGCGACTTCGAGTTGATGCTCGTCAAGACCACCTGAACGCAGTTGCGAACTTCGAGTTTGAGCGTTCGGTCGCGCGGTCGTCGGGCAGGAGTCGGTCGTGAGAGAGCGAACGTTTGTGACCGATGGCCAAGCGTCGAGCGTTCGCGGACGAGTACGCGGTTCGTGTCAACCGGGCGGTCGCGTTGCTGGGCGAGCGCTCGCCGGCGGGGGCGGTGCGGGCGCTGGCGGTCGAGCACGGGCTCTCCGAGCGCCAAGCCCGGCGGTATGTGCGGGCGGCGGAGCGCTGCCCGGATGGTGTGCTGGTGCCGGAGCGCACAGCGGCGTTCACGGTCCGGTTGCCGGAGTCGTTGATCGCCGCCGTGCGGGCTGCCGCGGCGCGCGGTGGCGACGGTTTGAGCGCGACGACTGCGCACGCGCTGCGTGCCGGGTTGGAGCGCCTGGACGGGCGGGGCGAGAGGACCGCGCGGGGTGCCACGCGGCGTTGAGGTCGAGTTCGGCGGCGATCGGCTCGCGGCCGCCAAGGTCGCGCAGGCGTACGCGGTCTTGGCGCCGCAGCGGCGGCGTCGTGCTGGTGTTGATGAGCGAACCGGAAGGGAGTTGAGCGATGAGCGAGGGCGAGAGCAGCAGGCGGCAGATGCGGGTGGCGGCGATCTACGCGCGGGTGTCCTCCGAGCGTCAGCGTCAGGCCGAGACGATCGGGAGTCAGCTGTCCGCGCTGCGTGAGCTTGCCGCCGAGCGTGGGCTGCTGGTGGCCGACGATCTGGTGTTCGAGGATGAGGGATTCTCGGGTGCGACGCTGATCCGGCCGGCGCTCGAGCGGCTGCGCGATCGTGCGGCGGAGGGGGCGTTCGAGGTGCTGTTGTGCCACGCGCCGGATCGTCTCGCGCGTCGCTACGCCTATCAGGTGCTGTTGCTGGAGGAGCTCGCGCGCGCTGGCGTGGAGGTGGTCTTCGCCAAGGAGCCGGAGCGTTCGGGCTCGCCCGAGGACGAGCTGCTGCGCCAGTTTCAGGGGATGATCAGCGAGTACGAGCGAGCGCAGATCGCCGAGCGCACCCGGCGTGGGACGTTGCACCGCGCGCGGGCCGGCGCGGTCGCGGTGCTGTCCCGCGCCCCCTACGGCTACCGCTACGTCCGCAAGTCAGAGCACGCCGACGCGTACCTGGAGATCGACGAGCCCCAAGCGCAGGTCGT
>DAHVAB010000362.1 GCA_027314825.1 Solirubrobacterales bacterium | reverse complement strand
TTCGCTGCAACGGCACCGATGCATATCGTCTCGTCGACCGGCACCGTCGCGGTATGCGCACCGTTGCCCGGCCACAACCGGCTGCAGCCGCTCACGCAGCTTCACCCCCCTCCTCCCAAGGAGCTTCAGCGCGACCGTCAGGCGCGCCGAGGAGGCTGAACGCGGTGGCATCGACTCACGTTGTATCGCACCTCTGATGGAGGCCCGGCTGCAACGTGTGAGGCATCCACGGGTTCAGACCTCGGCCGGCGCCCGTCGCGGCGATCTCGGCGATCTCGGCGGTCGCGGGCGGCGTAGGCCGGCGACATCCGGCACACACGACGGTCCGAGGTCCGCGCACCGACGCCAGTGCGCCTATCCGTGTGCCCGCGCCTGCTCCTATGCGTGCGCCCGCGCCGGCTCCTCCACGACCGCCTGCGCCTGCGCCTACGCGTGCGCCCGCGTCTGCTCCCGCACACCCGCCCGACCCGTGATCAGATCCGCCGCCCGCTCGGCGATCGCGATCGTCGGGGCGTTCGTGTTCCCGCGCGTCACGGTCGGCATCACCGAGGCGTCCACCACCCGCAGAGCCTCCACCCCCCGCACGCGCAGCTCCGTGTCCACCACCGCGTCTGAGTCCGAGCCCATGCGGCAGGTGCCGGCCGGGTGAAAGACGGTGGTGGCGTGCTGGCGGATGTGCGCCCGCAGATCCGCCTCGGAGTCGGAGGCGGGAACGTAATATGGCCTTGTCGTATAGGGAGCGAGCGGAGAGCGCGCGGCGATCTCGAGCATCTGGCGCATGCCGTCCACCATCCGGTCCCTGTCACCCTGATCGGAGAGGTAGTTGTGAACGATGTACGGCTTGACCGTCGGATCCGGGCTGAGCGGCGCCAGGAAACCGCGCGATGCCGGATCGAGCACGCATGCGGCCAGCCCGAATCCGTGCTCGAGCACCGGCTCTTCCATGAACATGGCCGGCGCGGCGAGCAGCTGCAGATCGGGCGCGGGCAGCGCCGGATCGCTGCGGATGAAGCCGCCGGCCTCCGCGATGTTCGAGGTGAGCGGGCCGTGGCCCTCGGCGAAGGAGGCGAGGTTCTCCTCGGTCAACGCGCCGAACAGCGAGACCGGCTGATCGTGGGCGAACAGCAGGCCCGCCATCAGATGGTCCTGCAGGTTCTGCCCGACGCCGCCGAGATCGGCCAGCACCGGAATCTGCAGCAGGCCGAGGATCGCCGCCGGGCCGACCCCGGAGAGCATCAGCAGGTGCGGCGTGTTGTAGGCGCCGCCGCACAGGATCACCTCGCGCTCCGCGCGAAGCTCGAAGAGCTCTCCGAGCCGCGCCGCCTGCACGCCGACGGCGCGCTCACCTTCGAAGAGCACTCGATGGACCTGCATGTAGCTCTCGATCGTCAGGTTGGGCCGGGAAGAGGCCGGGTGCAGGTAGGCGAGCGCGGCGCTGCAGCGGCGGCCGTCGCGCTGCGTGCGCTGGTAGCGGCCGAACCCGTCCTGCTGCGGACCGTTGAAGTCCTCGTTGGCCGGCAGTCCGGCCTGCGCACAAGCTTCGAGGAACGCGTCCGTGATCGGGTTTCGTGCACGATCGTCTGAGACGCTCAATGGTCCGCCGACGCCATGCAGCTCGGAGGCGCCGCGCTCGTTGTCCTCGGCGCGCACGAAGCAGGGCAGCATCTCCTCCCAGCCCCAACCCTCGCAGCCCGCCTCCCGCCAGCCGTCATAGTCGAGGCGGTTGCCGCGGATGTAGATCATCGCGTTGATCGAGGAGGAGCCGCCGAGCGTCCTGCCGCGCGGCAGATAGACCCGCCGGCGGTCGAGCGCCGGCTCGGGGCCAGTCGAGTAGTCCCAGTCGAGCTCGGAGCGAAACAGCGCGGGAAAGGCTGCGGGCATGTGGATGGCATCCGCGGCATCCGGCGGGCCGGCCTCCACGAGCAGGACCTTCACATCCGGATCCTCGCTCAGCCGCGAGGCCATGACGCAGCCGGCCGAGCCGGCTCCGACGATCACGTAGTCATACATGCGACCCTCCTCGGTTGCACGGCGCGTGGGCGTGTCGCTGGGCGGGGCACACCCCCGGGGCACGCCCCCGGGGCACGCCCCCGGG
>DAHVAB010000361.1 GCA_027314825.1 Solirubrobacterales bacterium | reverse complement strand
AGGTCGATCCGACGCTCGTGAGAGGGCTTGACTATTACACCCGGACAGTCTTCGAGTTCACCTCGGACGCGCTCGGAGCGCAGAGCGGCGTCGGCGGCGGCGGTCGCTATGACGGCCTGGTCGCAGAGCTCGGCGGGCCGCGGACGCCGGGGATCGGCTGGGCCGCCGGCATCGAGCGGATACTGCTCGCCTCCCGCCCGCCGGCCGAGGTCGATCGCAACATCGACCTCTACATCTGCATCGAGGATGGGAAGGGTGCGGGTCGCCGTGGAGGGGCGACCCGCGCGGGGACGCCCGGTGGCGCCAGGAGGGCCGCATTCATGCTGCTCGCGGAGGCCCGCTCTCAGGGGCTCGCCGCGGAGATGGAGATGGCGGGCCGCTCGCTGAAGGGGCAGCTGGGACAGGCCGCCAAGCGTGGTGCGCGGTTCGCCGCGATCCTCGGTGGCGGTGCGGATGGCGACGGCGCGACGGTGCTCAAGGATCTGCGCGATGGCTCCCAGCAGGAGCTGGAGACGGAGCGGGTCGTGCACCGGATCCAGGCCGCGCTGCTCTGAGCCGGCCGCTCAGGCCGGGCGGCCGCGTCGCGAAGCCCGCGCGCACGCTCAACTTCCGGACGAGTAATGCCGAGAAGGAAGTGATGGCTCGCATAGCCCGCCCGTATCAGATCGTGATCGTCGCCGTCCTCGTCCTGTTCCTGGCATGGTTCGCGCTGCTGCGCTCGCATGGATCCTCCCCGGGCGGCGGCGCCTCGACGCCGGCGGCCAGCTCGGCCACCGCGACGGCGCCGAAGGCAGCGTCGCATTCTGCTGGATCCCACCATGCGGCTGCGAGCGCGCCGAAAGCAGCGTCGCATCCTGCAGGATCCCACCATGCGGCTGCGAGCGCGCCGAAGGCAGCGTCGCATCCTGCCGCCTCGCACCATGCGGCTGCGACGGCGCCGAAGGCCGCCGCGCATCACTCCGCCGCCGCGCACCAGTCTCCCGCGGAGGCGATCGCCTCGCAGCTGAGCGCGGGCAGGGTGGTGCTGCTGCTCTTCTGGAACCCGAGCTCCGCCGACGGTGCGGCCGTGCACGCTCAGGTGCAGTCGGTCGCGCACAGCATGGGCCACAGAGTCGCCGTCCACTTCGCCAAGCCCAGCGAAGTCGGCTCCTTCGGCACCGTCACACGGGATGTGAACGTCAACCAGACGCCGACCCTGCTCGTGATCGACGCGAAAGGGCTCACGAGCACGATCACCGGGCTGACCGACGCCTTCGCGATCGAACAGGCGGTCCGGGAAGCCGGGCGCTGAGCCGGCGTCCAAGCCGGGGGCGGGCGCAGCACGGTGCTGCTAGGTTCGGCGCACCGTGACAGAGCAGGCAGAGCAGGCAGAGCAGGCAGGGCAGGGGGAGCAGCCGCGGCAGCCAGAGCAGGGGGAGCAGCCGCGGCGGCCAGAGCAGGCGCAGCAGACAGAGCGCGCGCCGGAGACCGAGGAGCTCTACGAGCGCGCCGTGGTGGCGATCCGCTCCGCGGAGATGCGGGTCTTCAGGCTGCTCGGGATCGCGGGCGGCACCGTCGCCGTTCTCGCCGTGGTCGCGTTCATCGCGCTGAGCGGCGTCTCGCATCGCCGGCCGAGCGCACCGGAACTGCCCAGGCAGGTGCTGAGCGGCCATCGCGTCACGATCGCCTCCCTGCACGGCGGGCCGGCGCTCGTCCTCTTCTGGGCGAGCTGGTGCCCGGGCTGCGGCCGGGAGGCGGCGGCGGTGCGGGGACTGGCGGAGAGCCCGATCGGGAGAGGCCGGATGGTCGGTGTCGACTGGGCCGACCATCTCGGTGCCGCGAAGGCGTTCCTGGCACTGCACCGCTGGAGCTTCCCGAACCTGCGCGACGTGCACGACCAGGCCGGCGCCAGCTACGGCATCGCCCGCCTGCCCGAGGTCTACGTGCTCGACGGGGAAGGCCAGATCGAGAGGACGATCCTGGGCGCACAGACCCAGCGGCAGCTGGAAGCGGCGCTGCGCGCCGCGGCGCATCCCTGATCGGGCAGCGGCCGCCGTCCGGGGAGCACCTGCCGTCCGGCGAGCGGCCACCGTCCGGCGAGCGGCCACCGTCCGGCGAGAGG
>DAHVAB010000360.1 GCA_027314825.1 Solirubrobacterales bacterium | reverse complement strand
GCCGGTCATCGTGCTGACCGCGAGGGGGGAGATCGAGGATCGCGTCGCCGGCCTGGACGCCGGCGCCGCCGACTACCTGGTCAAGCCGTTCTCGATGGCGGAGCTGCTGGCCCGGATGCGCGCGCAGCTGCGGGTCCAGGCACAGGCGTCGAGCACCGTGCTGCGCGGCGAGGACATCGAGGTGAACCTGCTCACGCGGCGGGTGCGACGGGGCGGGGAGCAGGTCCAGCTCTCCACCACCGAGTTCGAGCTGCTGGTGCATCTGCTGCGCCACCGCGGACAGGTGCTCAGCCGCGAGCAGATCCTCGGCGCCGTCTGGGGGTATGAGCACGATCCGGCCACGAACATCGTCGACGTGTATATCGGCTATCTGCGGCGCAAGCTCGGCTCCGCCGAGAGTCCGGCGCCGATCCACACGGTGCGCTCCGTGGGATATCGCCTAGGTCATGGCGCCTGAGAGCCAGCGGCGGCGGCACACGCTCTCGCTCGGCGGCCTGCGCTGGCGCCTGGCAGCCTGGGTGGCGCTCGTCGTCGTGGTCTCCTCGGCGATCAGCTTTCTCGTCGTCTACCGCGGGACCGGGGCGCAGTTGCGCGGGCAGATCGACCGGGAGGTGAGCGGCGATGCGGGCGAGCTCTCGCGCGTGATGGCCACCGCCGGCGCACGCACGCCGCAGCGCCTCGCGGGGGTCGCGGCACGTTATATCGCCGGCCAGCCGTTCAGCGCCACCTCGACGGTCCTGTTCACGATGATCCCGGGCGCCGCCACGCAGACCAACACGCCCGAGCTCTTCGCCCGCACGGGCACCGACGAAGGGGAGAATGGCACCGAACAGGCGGCCGAGAACCGTCTCGCCGGCCGCCTGCTGCGCGCTCCGACGGGATACTCGACGGTGCGGCTGCTGGACGTGGGGGAAATGCGGCTGCTGAAGAGGACGGTGCGCGTGCCCGGGGGGCCGACGGTGACGATCGGAGTCGGCGAGCCGCTGGCCTCGGTCGCGCACGCGCAGCGCGGGGTGGCCAAGGCATTCATCCTGGCGGGCGCGCTCACGCTGCTCGCCGCGCTGCTCGGCGCGCTGCTGATCGGAAGCCGCTTCTCGCGCCCGCTGCGCCGGATGGCCGCGGTCGCCGCCCGCGTGGATGCCGGAGACCTCGAGCCCAGGATCAGCGGCATCGACGGGCCGGGCGAGGAGGTGAGGGTGCTCGCCGACGCCTTCAATCACATGCTCGACCGGCTGACCGAGGCGTTCGCCGGCCAGCGGGAGTTCATCGCGGACGCATCGCATGAGCTGCGCACCCCGCTCACGGTTGTGCGTGGTCAGCTGGAGGTGCTGGCCGCCCAGCCGGAGCCATCCGCGGCGGAGGTCCGGCGGGTGCAGCAGCTGGTCCAGGCGGAGATCGCGCGGGTCACCCGTCTGGTCGACGATCTGCTGCTGCTCGCGAAGGCCGAGCAGACGGAGTTCCTGCGCCTGCAGCCCGTAGACCTTCGAAGCTTCGTCGCCGAGCTGTGGGATGGCGCGAGCCTGATCGCGCAGCGCCGCTTCGAGCTCGGCGAGGTGCCGCCCGGAAGGCTGTGGGCCGACCCGGACAGGCTCGCCCAGGCGCTGCGCAACCTGATCGCCAATGCGATCGTGCACACGGCGCCGGGCGACGGCCTGGTGCGCCTGGTCGTGCAGCGGCAGCCGCAGAGGGGAGCGTCGAGCGCGACGATCCGGTTCACCGTCGAAGACGACGGCCCGGGGATCGCGCCCGACCAGCTGGAGCGGGTCTTCGACCGTTTCCACCGGACCGACACCGCGCGCGACAGGGCCACCGGAGGCGTCGGCCTGGGCCTTGCGATCGTACGCGCGATCGCGGAGGCCCACGGCGGCTGGGTCGCGGCCGGCAGGGCGACGGCCGGCGGCGCCCGGCTCGACCTGGAGCTCCCGGGCTTCACGCCCGCCCAGGAGGCAGGGCCAGTCGGCGAGCCGGCGCTGACGGGCCCGGTGTCCGCCTCGAGGTCGACTGCCGGCGCGGGCACTGCACCCGGCGCACCGCGGCGCGACGGGACGCCCGCACGATGAGCACGCCCCGTGGAGACGGCACCGGCGGCACCGGCGACTCCGGCGGGCCCCGCGACTCC
>DAHVAB010000035.1 GCA_027314825.1 Solirubrobacterales bacterium | reverse complement strand
TCGCGCTGTCGCCGGGGTCGCCGCTCGGCTGCCCCGCGAACCAGGCGTCGAGGATCTCCTCCAGCAGCGCCTGCGAGGTGCTGCGCAGACTGAGCGCGAGCGCGTTGGCGTCGTTCCACCGCCGCGCCCCCTCCGCGGTGGCCGCGTCGCCGCACAGCGCGGCCCGCACGCCTGAGACCTTGTTGGCGGCGATGCTGGCGCCCGTGCCCGTCCAGCAGCAGACGATCGCCTGCTCGGCCCTGCCCTCCGCGAGATCGCGGGCCGCCGCCTCGCTGGCCCACGCCCAATCCTCGCGCTCGCCGCCGTCGCCGAGCGCTCCGCGAGCGATCACCTGGTGGCCGCGCCGCCGCAGCGACTCGATCAGCGCGTCCGCGACGCCGACCCGTTCGTCTGCGGAGACGGAGATCCTCATCCTCCCGCCCCCGCCCCCGCCGCGCGTGAGTGCTCGCGCCGCCGATCCACAGCCGCGAGCAGCAGCCGGTGGACCCGGTCGTCGTCGCTCAGCTCGCTGTGGAAGGCGACGGCGATGATGTCCCCCTGCCGCGCCGCGACCGGATGCCCGTCCACCTCGGCGAGGATCTCGACCGTATCGCCGTGCTCTGCGATCCAGGGCGCCCTGATGAAGATGCCCCGCAGCGGCGGGCCGTCGAGCCCTCGCACCTCGATGTCCGCCTCGAAGCTGCGCAGCTGGCGTCCGAACGCGTTGCGGGCTGCGAGGATGTCCATCGCGCCCAGGTGCTCCCTGTCGAGCATGATCAGACCGGCGCAGGAGCCGAGGATCGGCGTGCCGGCCTGCGCCAGCCGCCGTATCGGCTCGGCCAGCCCCTCCCGCTCGATGCCGAGGGTCATGGTGGTCGACTCCCCACCGGGGATCACCAGCCCGTCCAGGGCCTGAAGGTCGGCCGGCACCCGGACCTCGACGACGCCCGCCCCGAGCCGGTGCAGCATCCGGGCGTGGGCGGCGAATCCGCCCTGCAGAGCGAGCACTCCGATCGTGGGCGCCTCCCGACCGTCGGCGGCGCCCGCCACGCCGGAGCCGATCGGGCCGATCGCGAGCGCCTCCCGCCCGTCGGCGGCGCCCGCCGCGCCGGAGCCGATCGGGCCGATCCCGGCTTCGCGCATCTCGGTGCGAGAGTCGGTCGGCCTGCTGCCGTCTGCGCCCATCCCGCTCGCGGCCCGCGCCGCCTACCAGCCGCGCTGGGCCAGCAGCTGCGCCTCGGTCAGCTTCGCGCTCTCCAGGCTCTCCATCGCGCCGCCGAGGCCGCGGGAGGCGGCCGCGACCCGGGAGGGGTCCTGCCAGTGGGTGGTCGCCTCGACTATCGCCCTGGCGCGCAGCGGCGGATCGGAGGACTTGAAGATCCCGGAGCCGACGAAGACGCCCTCGGCGCCGAGAGCCATCATCAGCGCCGCGTCGGCGGGGGTGGCGATGCCGCCTGCGCAGAAGAGCACGACCGGCAGCCTGCCGTCGGCGGCCACCTTGCGCACCACGTCCAGTGGCGCCTGATGTCGCTTGGCGGCGGCGGCCAGCTCCGCCTCTTCCAGCGCGCCGAGCGCGCGGATCTCGCCACGAATCTGACGCATGTGACGGACAGCCTCCACGATGTCGCCCGTGCCGGCCTCGCCCTTGGAGCGGATCATCGCCGCGCCCTCGCCGATCCGGCGCAGCGCCTCGCCCAGGTTGGTCGCCCCGCAGACGAAGGGAACCTTGAACGCCCACTTGTCGATGTGGTTGACCTCGTCGGCCGGGGTGAGGACCTCCGACTCGTCGATGTAGTCGACCTCCAGCGCTTCGAGCACCTGTGCCTCCACGAAGTGCCCGATTCGGGCCTTCGCCATCACGGGGATGCTGACCGCCTCCTGGATCGCGGCGATCATCTCCGGGTCTGACATGCGCGCCACTCCGCCGTCTCGGCGGATGTCGGCCGGCACGCGTTCGAGCGCCATCACCGCGGCGGCCCCGGCGTCCTCGGCGATCTTCGCCTCCGCCGGCGTGACCACGTCCATGATCACTCCGCCCTTGAGCATCTCCGCCAGGCCGCTCTTGACCGTGAAGGTGGCCTCGTCGCGCATGGCTGCAGTCTATCCCGACCGGGCACGTCGGCTGCCGACGACGCCGGATCCTGCGCGAACCCACCGGCCGCCGGCGCGCAGCGACGGCACCGCCGAAGGCGCTACTTCAGGCGGAACGCCTTGATCCGCTCGTCGTAGCGATCGCTGTTGCGGGAGTAGACGGCGTGGGCGAGCGCCTGGATCACGCTGAGCAGAGCGGTGTGCGATCGCACGTAGGCCGGGGTGCTCGAGGAGTAGTAGAGCTGGATCTCCGCGAGCTTGGCGACCTCCGAGAGGGTCGCGTCGGTGATCGCGGCGGCCGTCGCCTTGCGATGGCGTGCCAGCTTCAGGGCGCGGATCACCAGCGGATGCGGGCGGCCGGCGGAGAGCGCGATCACGAGGCTCGCCTCGTCGATCCGCCCGAGCCGGGAGAGCACCTCCTGGGAGGGGCTGACCGCCAGCTCGACGCGGAGGTCGAGCAGCATCAGCAGGTGGCGCAGGTAGCTGGCGAAGAACGCCATCTGATCGGTCCCGGCGACCAGCACCCTCTCGGCTCCCACGATCGCGTCGACGAGAGCCGCCGAGGCGGCGCTGTTCGCCTTCAGCGCGGTCTGCTCCAGGTTGGTCTGATCGGCGAGCATCGACGCCTCGAACTCGCCCCGCTCCAGTGGGAAGAGCGGTGCGGAGGAGCCGCTGCCGTTGCCGTTGCCGTTGGTGCCGGCGTGCGCGCTCATCCGCCTGTACTCGTCACGGGCGGCGGCCTGGAGCTCCGGGAAGCCCTCGAAGCCGAGCGCCTGCGAGAAGCGCACGACGGTCGAGCTGGAGGTGTTGGCGTGGCGCGCCAGCTCCTCCGCTGTCTGGAATGCGGCCTCGTCGAGGTGGTCGACGATGTACTGGGCCACGTCCTTCTGGGAGCGGGAGCATCCGTCGAAGCGCGCCTGGATGTAGGCGAGCAGGCTGTGATGGTCCTCGGCACCGTCGAGAACGGGCGTCGTTGGCTTGACTGTGGTGATCGTTCGCTTCATCGGCACCATTGTTCGACGCGATCACCCGCCACTCCTCCCGTGGTTATCCTCCTCGCCTGTGGATTCCTCCGAGCTGCGCTCCCAGTTTCCCGTCCTCTCACGCCTGGCCTACCTGAATGCGGGCACCGACGGCCCGCTGCCGGCGGCGGCGGTGGAGGCGGCGCAGCACGAGCTGGCGGCCGAGGCCGAGAATGGACGGGCGAGCTCTCATTTCGAGCGCCGCAAAGCGCTCGGCGACTCGCTGCGCGGCGCCTACGCCGCGGCGCTCGGAGCGCCCGCTGAGCGGGTGGCGCTCACCACGTGCACCAGCGAGGGCATCTCGATCGTCGTCGAGGGGATGGGATTGGGCCCGGGCGACGAGATCCTCACGAGCGACGAGGAGCACCCCGGCCTGCTCGGCGCGCTCGCCGTCGCCTGCGAGGCGCATGGCGCGAGCGTGCGCTTCTGCCCGTTCTCGGAGATCGCGGAGCAGCTCGGCCCCCGCACGCGCCTGATCGCCTGCTCGCACGTGAGCTGGATGACCGGCGAGATCCTCCCGGCCGATCTCACGCAGGTGAAGGTGCCGGTGCTGCTGGACGGGGCGCAGGGAGTGGGCGCGGTGCCGGTCGACGTGGCGGCGCTCGGGTGCGACGCCTACGCGGGCGCCGGGCAGAAGTGGCTGTGCGGCCCGGACGGCCTGGGCATGCTCTACGTCTCCGAGCGGTTGCAGGAGCGCCTGGCGCCGCTGCGCCGCGGGTACGTGAACATGGCCGACTCCGAGGCGGGGATCGCGGCGCGGCTGCACGACGACGCCCGCCGCTTCGACACGCAGTCGCTCAGCGCGGAGACGCTCGCCTGCGCGCTCGCCTCGATCGAGATCCTCGCCGCCGCCGGCTGGCCCGCGGTGCTCGAGCGCGCCGCCGCCCTCGCCGGGCGGCTCGCCGAGATGCTCACCGAGCGCGGCCGGACCGTGATATCCGACCCGGGCGGCACCCTCGTCTCGTTCACCAGCGAGGATCCGGCGGCTGAGCGCGATCGGCTGGCCGATCGCGGAGTGATCCTCCGCGACATCCCGGGCAGGCCGTGGCTGCGGGCGTCGGTCGGCGCCTGGAACGACGAGTCCGACCTGCGAGCACTGCTCGACGGGCTGAGCGGCTGACCCTCGCGCGCCCCCGCACCGGCCGCCGGCCACCGGCCCCCGAGCCGTCTCTCACGCGCCGCGGCGGCCTGGCCGCCCCCGGCGGCGCCCCCGCATGGCATCTGCTCGGCTTGGCCGGCGTGCTCGCGCTCGCCGCGGTGATGAACACCTTCGCGCTCGCCCAGAACGGCTATGCGAACGCGTTCTACTCGGCCGGCGTGAAGTCGATGCTCGGCTCCGTGCACAACTTCCTCTTCGCCTCCGCGGACCCGGGCGGGCTCATCTCGATCGACAAGCCGCCGCTCGCGATGTGGCTGCAGGTCGCGAGCGCGAAGGCGTTCGGCTTCTCGCCGCTCGCCCTCCTGCTGCCCGAGGCGATCGCCGGAGTCATCTCGGTCGCCCTGCTCTACCTCGCTCTGGCGCGCCCGTTCGGCCGCTCCGCCGCGCTCGGCGGAGCCCTCTGCCTGGCGGTCTTTCCGTCGTTCGTGGCGATCAGCCGTGACAACAATCCTGACGCGCTGCTGATCCTGCTGATGATCCTCTCCTGCTGGATCGCGCTGCGGGCGATCGAGAGCGGACGGCTGCTCACGCTGCTGGCCTGCGCGTTCGCGCTGGGGCTCGCGTTCAACACCAAGACGCTCGCCTCGTGGCTGGTCATCCCCGGCATCGCGCTCGCCTATGTCCTCTGCGCGCCGGGCCGCCCGCGCGTGCGGATCGCGAAGCTGCTGGCCGCCGGGCTCGTGCTGGCGGCCGTCTCGCTGGCCTGGCTGATGTTCGTCGACCTGACCCCCGCCTCCCAGCGGCCGTATGTCGGCAGCTCCAAGCACAACTCGGAGCTCGGCCTCACATTCGGGTATAACGGCTTCGGCCGCCTGGAAGGCCAGAGCGGCGGGCCGGGGCAGATAACCGTGATTCCCGGCGCCTACGTGCCCACCCCGGCGCGCCGCACGCGCACCCCGGCGGGCGTCCCCGGCACGCCCACTGCGGCCGGGCGCAGCCCACGCTCCCCCGCCCCGCGGGCGGTGCAGCCCGCGACCCTGCCGGATGGAAGGGCGAGCAAACCGATTCCGTTCGGCACCGCTCCAGGCCCGCTCAGGCTCTTGGAAACCGGCTTCGGCGGGCAGGCCGGCTGGCTCTTGCCATTCGCGCTGGCCGGGCTGATCGCGATGGCTCTGCTGCTGGGCCTCTCCGCGCGCGCGCAGGCGGGTGAGCCGGCCGCCGGCTCACAGTCGCGGCGGCGCGATCGCCGACTGGCCGCCCTACTGGTCTTCGGCTGCTGGTTCGCAGTGGAGGCGATCTTCCTCAGCTCGGCGCAGGGGATCGTGCACCCGTACTACACCTCCGCCCTGGCCCCCGGCGCCGCGGCCATGTGCGCCGCCGGCCTGGCGGCGATGCCGGCGCTCTCGCAGAGGGGTCGCCGCTTCACGGCGCTGGCGATCGTGGCGATCGCCGCCACGGTGGCCGCACAGTCGGTCATGCTCGTTCGCGACCACTACGTCAACTGGCTGATCCCGGTCCTGATCTTCGCCGTGGCGCTCGCCGCGATCGTCCTGGTGGCCCGGCCGGGCGCCGCGCGCGCCACGCCGGTCGCGCTCGCCTCCGCGCTCGTGGCTCTCGCGATCGCTCCGGCGACGTTCGCCGCCGAGACGTGGGGCGCGCCGGTGCAGGGCACATTCCCGGTCGCCGGCCCGTGGGGATCGCCCGGGTTCGGCGGCGTCGATGCGCGGCCCGACCATGTGCGCAGCTACAGGCGCCTGCTCGCGTTCCTGGCCCACCACCGCAGCGGCAGCCGCTTCTCGGTTCTGACCGTCTCCTCGGTCAGCTCCGCGCCGCTCATCCTGATGGGCACGGACGCCGCATCGGTGGCCGGCTACAGCGGGGACGACCCGGCGCTCGGCGCAGCCAGGCTGGCGCGAATGGTCGCTCGCGGCGAAGCCCGCTATGTCCTGCTCGGCGGCCCCTACTCGAGCCGCGGCGGCAATGGCGCCACCAGGGCCACGCTTTCGGCTTGCCGCCAGATCCCCGGCCGCGAGTGGGGTGAAGACCACAGGTCGCTGTTCGGCTACGTGCTCTTCGACTGCGCCGGCCGCGAGCGCGCGCTGATCCGGGCGGGCGAAGCGGCCTCGGCGTAGCGACCGCTCACCCGCCGATCGCGACCGCCCCCGCGAACGCCCCCCGCGAACGCCCCGCCGACCGCGCGCCCGGCGCGGGGACCCCTCACCCGCCGATCGCGAGCGCCCTGCCGAACGCCCGCTCGAATAGCTCGCGCTCACGCGCGGCGGCCCACCGCGGAACGGACGTCTCCCCGTCGGCTCGCAGCTGCAGCCGCACGCTCCCGTTCTCCGGCTGCAGGTCGACCTCGCGCACCAGCTGGTCGCGTGAGCGCTCCAGATCCTCGGCGAGGCGCAGCAGCACCGCGCATCGGTCCAGGCGCCGGCGGCCCTCGGCGTCGAATAGGGGGGCGAGCGTTCCCGGCTCGGGCATGCCCTTGCGGTGGTAGCGGGCGGCCTGGGCGATGGTCGCCACCTCGCTCGGGGAGAAGCCGGGCAGGCCTCCGTTGAGGATCAGGTAGCGGGAGTGCTTGTGGTGGTCGTCGTAGTCGACCGACATGCCGACGTCGTGGAGCATGCAGGCGGCCCACAGGAGCTCCCGCTCCTCCGGATCGCCGTCGTGGAGGCCCAGCCGGGCGAGCTCGTCGAACATGCCGAGCGCGAGCGTGGCGACGTGCCGGCTGTGCGGAGCGTCCATGCCGTAGCGGCGCGCGAGGTTCATCACTCCCGAGCGTCGGACGTCAGCGAAGATCGGCTCCTCGGCTCCCTCCAGCCGCTCGGCCGCGGCTCCACCGCAGGCGTCCAGGTGACGCTCGAAGAAGACCCCCTCGCGCAGGCCCGCCTCCGTGACCTCCAGTCCGTCGACGCCGCCGGCTGCCAGCACCTCGTCGATGACGATCGCGCCGGCGAGGATCAGGTCCGCCCTTCCCGGCTTGATCCCCGGAACCTTCGCCCGCTGCGCCGCGGGCAGGGCGGCGAGCCGCTCGATCAGCTCGGCGAGCGCGACCCGGGTGAGGATGAACCCCTGGATCCCGTTGTTGGGCAGGCCGGCTGCACGCTGCGCTGCGGCGGCCAGGTTGCGGGCTGTGCCACCGATGCCGACTATTGGCCTGCCGGCCGCGGCGATCGACTGGCCCTCTCGCAGCGTGTCGCAGACATGGGCGCGCAGCGCCCGCAGATGGCCGGCGTCGGCCGGGCCGCTCTCCGGCAGGAAGCGCTCGCTCATCCGCACCGCTCCCAGCCGCCAGGAGCCGAGCCGGCGAGGAAGACGGTCGCGCACGTCGACGAGCTGGACCGATCCGCCGCCGAGATCCATCACGCATCCGTCTGTGAGCGTCGTCGAGTTGACGGCGGCCAGGTAGCCGTAGCGGGCCTCCTGCTCGCGGCTGAGCACCCGGATCGGCAGGCCCGTCCGCCGTCTCGCCGGGCCCAGGAGCTCGGAGGCGTTGGCGGCGTCCCTGATCGCGCTGGTGGCGACCGCGTCGATCTCGGACCCGGTCAGTCCGCCGGCCTTGCAGAAGTGGGCGAAGACGTCGAGGGTGGCCAGCGCCCTGGCGATCGGGTCGGCCGACAGCCTCCCGCTCGCTGAGAGCCCCTCCCCCACGCGCACCGCCTCGTAGACCTCGTCGGTGCGCTGCCAGAAGCCGTCGGCGGCGGTGAAGACCACCAGGCGGAAGGAGTTCGACCCCAGGTCGATGACCGCGAGGCGCGAGTCGTCCATGCCTGGAGCCTAGAGGCGCGACCGGCCGGTGAGCAGCCGTGCGGGCAGCCGCATCGGGCGCCGGCGTGGCCGGCGCGTCGGGCGCCGGCGTGGCCGCGCCCGTGTGCGTGAGCGAGACGCGGGAGGCGAGGTGGGTCGCGGGCGGTAGTTGACCGCACCGCGGTGCGGTCGTTTTCGCGGATGCGCGCGGCGAGCGCCACGGCGATCATCGGCCCATCGGGCGATCGGGCTCGGACCGAGGTGGCGGCCATGCGAGGCTGGAATGCGGATCACGCGTGAGGATGCGGCGGACCGGCTCGGGCGGCTGCGCTCACGCCTGATCTCGATCCCGTTGATCGGCACCTGGCTGGAGCGCCTGGTCGCCGTCTCCTTCGTCGACCGGGCGATCGCGCTCGGGGCGCTCGCGTTCAGCTCGTTGTTTCCGATGCTGATCGTCTACGGCGCGATCGTGCCGCTGGTGGACGCGAAGGATTTCGCGAACAGCATCGTCGAGAGGCTGGATCTCTCCGGGTCGGCGGCCCAGGCGGTCCGCGCCGCTCTCGCGCCTCCGGAGGCTGTGGCCCAGAGCACGACGGTCATCGGCGTGCTGCTCGCCCTGGTCTCGGTGCTCTCGTTCGCACGCGGGCTACAGCGGCTCTACGAGCAGTGCTTCGATCTGCCGGCAGCCGGTGTGAGGGGCACGCCGTGGCACGTGCTCTGGGTCGCGCTGATCCCGATCTACCTGAGCGTGCGCCCGCTCGTGGCCGGCATCGCCAGCGGGTGGTGGCATATCGCCGGCTCGATGCTGCTCGGCGTGGTCGCATGGTTGGCCACCCCGTACATCATCCTCGCCCGGCGCCTGCCCTGGCAGCGGCTCATGCCTTCGGCGATCATCACCGCGGCCGCGATGATCGTGCTTTCCGGCGCCTCGCTCATCTACATGCCCCACTCGCTCGGCGCATCCGCCAAGCAGTTCGGCGCGATCGGCGTCGCCTTCGCCCTGCTCAGCTGGCTGATGCTGGCCGGCTTCGTGCTGGTCGGCAGCGCGGCGGCAGGGGCGGCCGTGCAGCGGGAGATCGAGCGGCGGCACGAACGGGCAGGAGACTGACCATGCTCGCACCCCGCCGGAATCCCGCCGGCACCCCGCCGCAGTGGGAGATCGAGCGGCGGCGGCAGACCCCGCCGGAACCCCTCCGGCACGCCGCTAGGATGGTGCCAGAGCCGCATTGGCCTCCGCTCCCTGCACCCACCAAGACCAGATCCAGGTGTTCAAGGCCCGCTCTGAGGGCTGCGAGGAGTGCATGCGCATGGGCGATGACTGGGTGCACCTGCGCATGTGCATGAGCTGCGGGCATGTCGGCTGCTGTGACTCCTCCAAGAACCGGCATGCGACCGCGCATGCGCGGAGCAGCGGGCATCCGATCGCGGCGTCGATCGAGCCGGGTGAGGCGTGGCGCTGGTGCTATCTCGACGAGACGATCTTCTGATGGGCCAGGGTGAGCTCTGATGGGTCAGGCGCAGGAGAACGACGGCTCCGGCGGCGGCGGCCGTAGGCGGCGCGGCGCGATCCTGATCGCCCTCGTGGCGCTCGCCTGCGAGCTTGCGATGCTGCGCCGGCGCGGCTACGGCTTCGGCGGCAATGTGGTGGTGCGCTGCCGCCGCGGGCACCTGTTCACGACGCTCTGGCTGCCCGCCGCCTCGTTGAAGTCGGTCAAGCTCGGCTGGTGGCGGCTGCAGCGCTGCCCGGTGGGAGGGCACATCTCGCTGGTGAGTCCCGTGCCCCGCTCCGAGCTCTCCAGATCACAGCTGCGCGCCGCCGCCAGGCACCGCGACATCCCGATCCCCTGATCCGCCCGCCGCCGACGGCGCCCGCGCGGAGCGGTCATCCCCTGCCTGGGAGGCCGGTCCCGCGCTCGCCCGCGACGGATCGCGAGCCCCGCCGCCGCCGTCGCCTTCGCCACCGCGCGCGGCCAGCACGCTCTGCAGCAGCCATGAGATCAGGCCGAGCACGCCGAGGCCGACGCCGAGAGCGCACGTCGCCTGCCACCCGTCTGCCGCGTAGATGCCGGCCGCGCCGGCCGAGCCGGCCGCACCGCCGGTGAAGTAGCAGACCATGTAGATCGTGGTGACGCGGCTGCGCGACTCCGGCCGGCGGGAGTAGATCGTCGCCTGGTTGAGGATGTGTACGCCCTGCACGGAGAGGTCGAGCAGCAGAATGCCGAGCACGAGCGCGGCGAGCTCGGTGCGGCCGAGCGCAAGCAGGGCGAAGGAGCCGGCCATGAGCGCGAAGAGCGCGCCCGTGCTCGCCTTCGTGTGGCCGGCGTCGGCGAGGCGGCCCGCCACGCTCGCCATCAGCGCGCCGCCCGCGCCGAGCAGGCCGAATAGGCCGATCACGGCCGGGCCATAGTGGTATGGAGGGCCGGCGAGGAGGAAGGCGATCGAGGTCCACAGCACGCTGAAGCAGGCGAAGCCGATCGACCCGAACAGCGACCTCCAGCGCACGACCGAGTCTTCGCGGGCGATCGCGATGATCGAGCGCATCAGGCGCCGATAGGGCATCGAGGAGCTGGGCGGCACCTCCGGCAGCTCCCGCTGGAGCGCCGCGGCGAGCACGAGCATCGCGCCGGAGGCGACCAGGAACGCGATCCGCCAGGTCCCGAGCTGGGCGAGCAGGCCGGAGACGGTCCGCGCGAGCAGGACGCCCACGAGCAGCCCGCTCATCACGATGCCGACGACCCGTCCCCGCTCCCCCTCGGCGGCGAGCTCGGCGGCGAACGGGACGAGGATCTGAGGGATGACCGTGGTGATCCCCACGATCAGGATCGCGATGTCCAGCGCGCCGAGGGTCGGAGCCAGGCCGGCGCCCGCGAGGGCGAGGCAGGTGAGCACGAGCACGCGCACGACCATGCGCCGCCGCTGGAAGAGGTCGCCGAGCGGCACCAGCAGCGCCAGCCCCAGCACGTAGCCGATCTGGCTGAGGGTCACGATCAGCCCAGCCTGCGCGTAGCCAACTTTCAGTTCCGCGGCGATCGCGTTCAGCAGCGGCTGGGCGTAGTAGAGGTTGCCGACCGAGACGCCGCAGCCCACGGCCATCACGATCGTGAGGCGGCGGGTCATCGTATGTTCCATTGCGTGCCTGTTCTATCAACCATGGGCATCGAGACCTGGTGGCGCCGGCAGGGGCACACGTTCATAGATGCCCGCCGGGGCGCACGTTCAAAGGCGCCCGCCGGGGCACACGTTCAAAGGCGCCCGCCGGCGCACGTTCAAAGGCGCCCGCAGGGGCGCACGTTCACAGATGCCCGCCGGGGCGCACGTTCATAGATGCCCGCCGGGGCACGGGTCCGCAGACGCCCGCCGCGACGGAACGGCCCGTGCCGCCGCGCCGCGCTCCGGTTGAAATCTTCCAACTATTCAGCCACAGGGCGGACCAGCCGATAGGCTCGCGGCGATGCTCCACCTCTCCTCGAAGAAGCTCCAGGGCAGCGCCTGGCGGAGCATGCCGGTGACGATCAGCGCGGGGCTCGCCCTCGGGACCTCCGCGATCGCGCTCCTGCTCTACCAGCACGCGATGGCCTCGACGGCCGCGCAGCGCAGCGCCTACGTCCGGCAGGCGCGCGCCGCGGTGCGCAGCGTGCTCTCATCCGAGTCTTCGCAGCTGAGCGCGCTCGCCGGGTCGATGGCGGTCCACTGGCCGCGCGAGAGCGCTGAATTCGCGGCCGTCGCAGACGATGCGCTGCAGGCTCCGGGGGTCGACCGGGTGGTGCTGATCCGCGATCTGAGCTCCTCGCAGCGGCCCGCCTACGAACGTGAGCACGGGCCGATCCTGCTGCCGGCTCCGCCGCCGCCACCACCGCCCGCGCTGGTGGCCGAATCCTCAACCGGCTCCCACCGCCGCACGCACGGAGCCTCATCGGCCATCGCACCGCCGCCGCCACCGTTGGCCGGGGGCGCCCCGCGCGCCGGAGTCCCTCGGGGGCTCGCGGCCGGGCGGCCGCCCCAGCCACCCTCTGAGCGTGCGCCCCCGCAGTCCCGCTACCTGGTGGTGGAACGCTCGCTGGAGCACGAGCCGGGTCCCCCCATGAGGAGCGTCGACCTCGCCGCCGACAGCGGCCTGCGCACCCGGCTGCTCGCGATCGCCCGCGGAGGCGAGCCGGGCGCCACACCGCCTGTGCCCGAGCCGACCGGCGGCTCCGCCACGCCGCTCTACGCCGGAGCGATCTACCTCCCGATCTACCGGCCTGGCGCGCCGCGCGCCACCGGCGCGCAGCGGCTCGCGGCTCTCAGAGGTCTCATCGCCGGGAGCATCCAGTACGCCGCGATCGGCGCCCGCGTGCGCCAGACGCTGCCGGCCGGCGTGGACTTCGCGCTGCGGCAGGGGCGGCTGCGTCTGATCGCGGCCAGCGGTGGTGGTGGTGGCGATGATGGTGGTCCTGGTGGTCGTGACGG
>DAHVAB010000359.1 GCA_027314825.1 Solirubrobacterales bacterium | reverse complement strand
GCGCCGGCGCGAAGCTGCTCTACGAGCCGCGGGCGGCGGTGCGCCACGAGCACGTCGACTCCGCCGCGCAGCTGCGCCGGCGCGCCTTCCGCTACGGCGTCGGCCTCTCGGCGGCGATGACGAAGCAGCTGCTCTGCGAGCCGGCGCAGATCCTGCGGCGCGTGCCGGCCGGCCTGCGCCGCCTGCTCAGCCCCTCCTCGCCGAAGAACGCGGGCAAGGGCGCCGGCTACCCGCGCCTGCTGGACGCGCTGGAGCTGGTGGGCATCGCGCTCGGGCCGGCCGCCTACCTGGCCAGCGCGTGGAGGGCACGCAGATGAGGCGGACGCTGCTGCACGCCCTGCACGAGCTGCGCCGCGAGCTGCTCGACCCGTTGATGAGAAGCGCCTACAGCCTGATGCTCAACAGCGTCGCCACCGCCGGGCTCGGGCTGCTCTTCTGGGTGCTCGCCGCCCGGGTGAGCGGCAGCAGCGAGGTCGGCCGCGACAGCGCGCTGATCGCCGCCATGATGACCCTCTCCAGCATCTTTCAGCTGAACCTCGCCAACACGGTGACCCGTTTCCTGCCGCGCGCCGGCCCGCGGACGCGACGCTGGATCCTGTACGCGTACGGCGTCGCGGTGCTCGCCACGATCGGCGGCGCGATCGCCTTCGTGCTCGTTGCGCCCGGCATCGTCGGCGGCCTGGGGTTTCTGGGTGCCAACAGCGCGCTGTCGATCGCGTTCGTGTGCGCGACGGCGCTGTGGAGCGTCTTCGGGCTCCAGGACGCGGTGATGACCGCGCTGCGCCGAGCCCCCTGGGTGCCGATCGAGAACGCCGCATTCGGCGTGCTCAAGCTCGCGCTGCTGCCCGCGCTCGCGCTGCTGGCCTTCGGCGACGCCGTCTTCGTCGCCTGGATGCTGCCGATGGTGCTGCTGCTCGTCCCGGTCAACTACCTCATCTTCGCCCGCTTCGTGGCGGCCCATGTCCGCCGCCACCCGGAGCTACGCCCGATCGGCGAGCTTCTGCCCTCCCGCCGGGTGGCCCGCTTCCTGGCCTTCGACTACCTCGGATCGGTCTCTCAGCAGGCGGCGCTCGCGCTGCCCACGCTGCTGGTGGTCGGCCTGCTCGGCAGCACTGCGAACGCCTGGTTCTACGTGCCGTTCATGATCGTCACCGCGTTCGACACGCTCTTCTTCAACCCGAGCATCTCGCTCGTGGTCGAGGGCGCCTTCGAGTCGGCCAGCGCCGCGGAGCTCCTGCACCGGATCGTGCGCCGGATCGGCAAGCTGGTGGCACCCGGGGTGCTCGTGCTGATCGCCGCGGCGCCGCTCATCCTGCTGCCGTTCGGATCGCAGTACAGCGCACACGGCAGCTCGGTCATGCGCCTGCTCGCGCTGGCCAGCGCCTTTCGCATAACGATCTCGCTGTACGTGGCCGTCTGCCGGGTGAAGGGCCACGGCGGCGCGATCGCGGCGACGCAGACCGCCGTGCTGGCGCTGCTGCTGCCGGCGATGCTGCTGCTCTACGGCCCGCTCGGGATCGACGGCGTGGCGCTGGCCTGGCTCTGCGCGAATGTGCTGGTGGCGCTCGCGGTGGCTCCGCTGCTGCTGCGCGTCGCAAACCTCAGCCCGGCCTCGCTCTCGCGCGCGCTCGCATCCTCGACGAGGAGGTCGATCGGCCATGTCCGCGTGGCGCGCAGACGCGTGCGCAGCGCGATGGGCGGCTCGTCGAGGCCCGGCGCCGGGGTGAGCTGGAGCGCGCTCTGGCCGCCGGCGGCGCTTCTCAGCGCCGCCGCGATCCCCCTCTCGTTCCCGATCGCCCCCTCCAGCCTGCGCGCCGGGATGCTCATCGCCTTCCTCTGCACCGGGCCGGGCGCCGCCCTGCTGGGCGCGCTCGACCACGGCGCGCAGCGTGTCAGCCCGGCGCTCGTGGTGGCCAGCGGCCTGGCGCTCGGCGCGATCGCCGCCGAGCTGATGCTCGTGCTCGGCGCGTGGGCGCCGCAGGTCCTGATGCCCGCCGGCGCCGCGCTCTGCCTGCTGAGCATCCTGCTCGGCGCGCGCCGGCGAGCCTTGACGGTGCTGTTCAGTGCCGTCGTCAGTCTTGCGGGGCTCTACATGGTGATACGCGGGCTCATCAGCCTGCGCTGACCGCCGGCGCCGTGCTTGCGACGGAGTG
>DAHVAB010000358.1 GCA_027314825.1 Solirubrobacterales bacterium | reverse complement strand
GGAGCCGAGCGATACGAGCAGCAGATCCACGGGCGAGGCGGCCATCTGCGGTCACCCGGCCGGCCGCGCCACGCAGGGCTCCGGCCGCATGGCGCCGCGGCGCGGCGACGGCACGGCACGCTCCGCGCATGGGCAGGCCAGCTCCCGCCGAGCGCGCAGGATCACGCCGCCATCCGCTCCGGGCGGATCGCCTTGAAGCCGTGCGTGCGCTGCAGCTCCATCGGCCGCAGCGGCGAGGTGCGCTTGACGTAGAAGCGGATGCCGTCCCGCTCCTCGATCGCGGAGACGGCCGAGTACTGGCGCCGCCAGGCCAGCGCCCAGACGATCGCGAAGCCCGCGCCGATCCCCGGAATCTGGGGGGCGAGGAAGCCGAGCCCGCCGGCGAACAGCGAGAAGATCAGCAGCGGCCAGAGCCGGTTGAGCAGCGTCATCCCCGGCCGCTGCTCGGGCAGCACGGTGGTCGCCTTCGCCGCCGCCAGCAGGCGTGCGATCGCGGGGCTCACCGCCTCGCGGCGGCCCAGCCACGTCCCTGCCACGGTCGCGATCACCCACCATCCGAGCATCGCCAGCACGACGGTGGCGTGCGAGCCGACGGCGGAGGAGAGCACGGTGATCGCGGCCAGCGCGGATGCAGCGCCGGCGCTCAGCAGGACCGTGGAGCGGAGGAAGTCGACGAACCGCACGCCCGCCGCTTCAGAGCAGCGCCTCCAGCAGGGCGCGGACGCCAGCCTGGCCATCGACGCTCAGATCCGCCTGCGCCACCAGCTCGGGCGGGGCCTCCTCGGAGGCGACCGCGACACACACCGCCCGCCCCAGCTCGCCGGCCTCGACGAGCGAGCGCAGGCCGCGGAACGCGTCCAGGTCGGTGAGATCGTCACCCACGTAGACGGCGGCGGCCACGCGGCGCGTGGAGGCCGCCGCGCTCTCGCGCAGCAGCTGTTCGATCCCCGCGCTCTTCGCGAGCGCGAGCGGCGGGCGCACCTCGGCGACCTTGCGGCCCCAGTGCACCTCGAAGCCCTCCTGCTCGGCCTGCGCGGCCAGCGTCCGCACCGCTTCGGCCGCCGCGTTCTCGTCAGGGGCTCCGCGCCAGTGCATGGCGACGATCGCGCCCTTGTCCTCCACTCGCACCCGCAGCCGCTGCAGCTCACGGGTGAACACGCGCTTGGCGAACTCCTGCACCCGGTCGGTCCAGGCGGCCAGCTCCGGGTCGACCTCCACGCGGGTGGAGCCGGGGCGCAGGAGCTCGCCGCCATGGTTGCCGACATAGGCGATGCTGCCGAGCGCGACGATCTGACGGGCGATCGTGGAGCGGCGGCCGCTGATGCAGCCGACCAGGCCGTATCGCTTGGCTATCTCGATCAGCAGCGAGCGCGTGGCCTCCGGCACGTGGGCGTCGGCGGCATGCCGGACGATCGGCGCGAGCGTGCCGTCGATGTCCAGCAACACCGCCGCATGGGCGGGGTCGCTGCGCAGCGGCTCCAGTGCGTCTCGCAGCGTCGCGACTTCAGACACGCCCTCTAGTATGCCGACGATGATCGCAAACAGGTCGCTGAGGCTGGCGGTGATCGGCACCGCGGCCGGCCTGTTCAGCGGACTGTTCGGCGTCGGCGGCGGCACGGTGATCGTCCCTCTGCTGATCCTCTGGCTCGGCTATGGCGAGCGCGAGGCGACCGGAACCTCGCTCGCCGCGATCGTGTTCGTCGCCGCGTTCGCCGCGATCCTGCAGGGCATCTACGGCAACGTCCACGTCGTGGACGGGCTGCTGCTCGGGGTTCCCGCGGTGATCGGCGTGCTGATCGGAACCTCGCTGCAGCAGCGGATCCCCACCCGCACGATCGCGCTGCTGTTCTCCGCGCTGCTCATGGTGAGCGCGGTGGAGCTGATCATCCAGTGAGCGGTCCTCCCACACCGAGCAGCCCCCTGGCCTGCGGCCCGATCAGCATGAGCGCCCCGGTCGGGGCGCCTCCGGCGCGGAGCCGAGCATGGATGTGATCGCGCTGATCGCGATCGGCGTCCTTGCCGGCGTCGTCTCCGGCCTGATGGGCGTCGGCGGCGGCATCGTGTTCGTGCCGGGCCTCGTGATCTTCCTCGGGCTCACCCAGCACCATGCGGAGGGCACCTCGCTTCTGGCGATCATCCCGGCGGTGATCGTCGGCGCC
>DAHVAB010000357.1 GCA_027314825.1 Solirubrobacterales bacterium | reverse complement strand
CTGGGGTCTTCCGCGCCGCCCTGGACGTGCGGGCTACGACGATCACGGAGAACATGAAGCTGGCCGCCGCCGACGCGCTCGCCTCGGTAGGGGTGTTGATCGCGCGTGAACCGCTTCGCTTCGTCCACCCGCTCGTCCGCACCGCGGTCGAGCAGGACATGCCCACGTCTGCACGGGCCAGCCGTCATCTTGATGCAGCGCGGCTGCTGGCGAGCGCGGGGGAGAGCGCGGAGCGAGTCGCCGCACATCTGCTGCGTGGCCGAGCGGAGGGCGATCCGTGGGCGGTTGCACAGTTGCGCGCAGCGGCACAGGAGGCCCGCTCGCAAGGCGCAGATGTATCGGCCGTGCGCGATCTGGAACGCGCGCTGGCCGAGCCTCCCCAGGGCGAGCAGCGCGCGGAGGTGCTGGCCGCGCTCGGCAGCGCCGAGGCGGCGCTCGGCTCTGAGACAGCCGACGAGCATCTTGCGCTCGCGGTCCGGGCGACCGATGATCCAGCGCGGCGCGCGGAAATTGCGCTCCTGCGCGGCGAGGCGTTGTATGCGCGAGATCTGGCTGAGCAGGCCGCCGCGGCGTTCAAGGAGGGACTCGAGCAGCTACCAGGAAGCCCGTCCGGCGAGCAGGCAGGCGAGCTGCGCGATCGGCTTCAGACCGGGCTGGTGCTCAGCGCGGCGAAGGTCCCCAGCCTGCAGGCCGAAGCGCTCCGGCTTTCGACCGAGGTGCTGAAGGGCGACCTCGACCAGGCCCCGAGCTCCAGCCAGCGGCTGCTGCTTGCCCAAGCGACACTCCAGGCAGCCTTCGGCGGCCGGCCATCGACGGAGGTGATCGACCTGGCCACCCGCGCCTGGGACGAAGGCCGGCTGCTCGAGACCCAGACCGCCTCCAGCTCCTCCTGGCTGTTCGTCACCGCGGGGTACTGCCTGGCCGGTGCGCTGGAGCTGTCAATCGCGACGGCGGAGGCGGCCGCCGCCAACGCCCGGGCGCTCAGCGCACCACTGGCGTTCGCCACCGCGAGCTACATGCGTGCGCTGCCGCAGCTGTGGCAGGGCAACGTCAGCGGCGCGTTCGCCGACCTCGAGCTCGCCTGGGACGCGCGACGCTACGGTTGGCGCCAATACGCGCGCTCCGCCGCCGCCCAGTACTGCCTGTGCATGATCGAGCAGGGCGACCTCGACCTGGCCGGTGCCGCGCTGACCGAGGACTCCCCGCTCGCCCCGCCGTACGACGGCGAGGACGCAATCCGCCTCTATGCGCAGGCCGAGTTGCGCCGCGCACAGGGGTGGCCCGAGCAGGCCTACGAGCTGGTAATCGCCGCAGGCGAGGTCGCCGAGGCGACGATCCCGCACCTTGCATACTGCCCCTGGCGCAGCTCCGCCGCCCAGTCCGCACTCGCCATGGGCGATCGCGATCGCGCCCGCCAGCTAGCTGACCAGGAGCTATCGCGCTCGCAGACAACCGGAATTCTCCACGAGCGCATCCGAGCGCTACGGCTGAAGGGACTCTGTGAAGGTGACAAGGCCGGCTTGGCGCAGCTGAGGGAGGCGGTCGAGCTCGGAGAGGCGAGCCCGCCGAGGCTCGAAACGCTCTACGCCTTGCTCGCGCTCGGCTCGGCCCTGCGCCGTTCCAACGATCGCACCGCGTCGCGCGCTCCACTCGAGCGCGTCTGCGAGCTGGCCCGGCGCGGTGGCGCGCTCGCACTCCAGGATCTCGCCCGCAGAGAGCTCGCCGCAATCGGCGCCCGCCCCAGGCGCGACGCCCTCACCGGCCCCGAGTCCCTGACCCCCAGTGAGCGTCGTGTCTCCGAACTCGCGGCCGGAGGCCGCTCGAACCGAGTGATCGCCCAGACACTGTTTGTCACCCCGAAGACGGTCGAATACCACCTGCGCAACGTCTACCGCAAACTCGACATCACCTCCCGCCGCGAACTCCAAGACGCGCTGCGCGAGTAGCCGTGTCTAACCGGCCGGATCGAGGAGAGCCAAGGCGAGCTCGGCACTCACCGCGGCCATCACCTGCCAGCGCTCCGGAGGTCGTGCTCGGGCGGCTGAGCCGGTGGCGATTGTGTTCTGAGTACACGGGCCACGGCCTCAGCGCGATTGGCTGAGTTGGTCTTGGCGAGGATCTGCTTGACGTGCCACTTGATCGTCGGCTCGCTGAGGTAGAGCTCTTGGGCGATCGCCCGAGTCG
>DAHVAB010000356.1 GCA_027314825.1 Solirubrobacterales bacterium | reverse complement strand
CCAGCGCGACGCCGGTCAGAGCCTCGACCGCAGCGAGCTGGGAGACGAGCTTCTCACGCTGCTGGTCGCCGGGCACGAGACGACAGCATCGGCGCTCGCCTGGAGCGTCGAGCGCCTCAGCCGCCACCCGGAGGTGCTGGCCCGCCTGGAGGAGGAGGCGGCCGGCGAGGGCTCCGCGCTGCGCCTGGCGACGATCGAGGAGGTGCTGCGCGCCCGGCCGGTCATAAACGCGACCGGGCGAGTGGCGATGCAGCCGTTCCAGATCGGGCAGTGGCGCCTCCCCGCCGGCACGGTGCTTCTGACCGGGATCACGCCGCTGCACAGGGACGGCCGCTTCCATCCGGAGGCGCTGCGCTTCGACCCGGACCGCTACCTCGGCCGCAAGCCCGACACCTACTCCTGGATCCCGTTCGGCGGCGGCATGCGCCGCTGTCTGGGAGCAGCCTTCGCGCAGTTCGAGATGGACGTCGTGCTGCGCACGGTGCTCCGCCACTTCGAGATCCTCCCCTCCAACGCGCCGCCGGAGCGGGAAAGCTTCCGCGGGGTCGCCTTCGCGCCGTCGAAGGGCGGGATGGTGAGGGTGCGCCGCCGGGCGCTCGCGCTCAGCGAGCCTGCGCCTGCGCTCGCGGCGCCAGCGCGCTCTTCATGACCGCCTTGATCTCGGCGGCCACGCCCACCAGATCCTCGCCGCGCACGAGCGCGCGGATCAGTGTCTGGTGCAGGCCCGCGACGAGCATGTAGGCGCGCTGCACGGTGATCGGCGCGAGATCGGGATCGCGGCGGGAGTCGCCCTCCACCACCGAGACCAGCAGCGCGGCGTAGCGCTCGTAGGCCTCCCGCTGGGCGATCAGCACCCGCTCGCCGAGCGACGGGCTCGCGAACGTGCGTGCCAGGCCCGGGTCGCCCATCACGACCTGCAGGTAGGCGTCGATCGCCGCCTCGATCTGCACCGCGATCGGCGCCCGGCGGTCGATCGCGCTCTCCACCTGCTCCAGCACGATCCGCGAGGCCGCCTCTGTCAGCTCGACGAAGCAGGCGTCCTTATCGGCGAAGTGCTTGTAGAAGGTGCGCCTGGAGCACCGGGCGTGACCCACGATGTCCGAGAGGCGCGTCTGCGCGAGCCCCTTCTCCCGGATCGAGGCGGCCAGCCCCGCAAGCAGCCGCGCATGCTGGTCCTCCCACACATCATCCGCTCCCATCCGGTGAACGCTACCGGCGCGGGGCGATCTGGCCTCGGCTGCGCCGTGCGCGTCCGGTGCACAACCGCGAGCTGCCGGCACCGAGCGCCTCAGCCCAGTGCCCAGAGCAGCATCGGCGCCGGTACGAGCGCGTCGCGCAGTGCCGGGGCGTGGAGCGGATGCCAGAGATAGCAGCATACTCTGGCAGCCGATTGCCAGATTATGCAGCCTATCTTGGTGGTTGACCGCTGCTCGAGGTCGTCGTCGTCCGGGTCGGGGAGCAGGCTGAGAGCGCGAGGCGCATCGAGATGTGAGTGCAGGGCGCGGGCGCCGAGCGTCCGCGGCAGCGCCGGCTAGCCGGCCAGCAGCGCGTCGAGCTCGGCGACTTGGCGGCGCACGCCGCCGCAGACCTGGTCGCAGAGGTCGAGCACGGCCGCGTCGGCGATCTCGTAGCGGGCATGGTTGCCGACCTTGGTGCGGCTGACCATGCCGGCGGCGAGCAGGACCGAGAGGTGCTTTGAGACGTTCTGCTGGGATGCGCCGAGCGACTGCTGCAGCTCGCTCACGTTCGCGGCGCCCTCGCGCAGCCGGTCGAGGATCCTGATCCGCATCGGCTCGGCGAGCACCCGAAAGCGGTGGGCGATCAGCTCGACCAGCCGCTCGGGGAGGGGATGGGGGACGGGTGGATCGTGGGGTGCCATTCCCTTCAACTTAACACGCCTGAGCCGCGTTCACGCGCGCACGGCGGTGCGGATGTGCGCTTGGCGGGCCGGCATCTGCGGCGGCCTCTCCTCGCCGCGGCGACGGCTTGGCGGGCCGGCTCAGCGGGGCGGCATCCGCAGCGCGCCGTCGAGCCGGATCACCTCTCCGTTGAGCATCCGGTTCTCCACGATCTGCAGCGCCAGCTGCGCATACTCGGCCGGGTCGCCGAGCCGCTTCGGGAACGGCACGCCGGCGCCGAGGGCCGCTCGCGCCTCCTCCGGCAGGGCGGCCAGCAGCGGCGTGTCGAA
>DAHVAB010000355.1 GCA_027314825.1 Solirubrobacterales bacterium | reverse complement strand
GGAGCTGGAGCGCTCCGGTGAGAGGGGATCTGGTCCCGAGCGCCCCGACCACTTGGGCAACGGCGCGATGGTGTCTCTCGGAGACAGCTTTGGACAGCCGGAGCTCTCCGAGCAGGTGGTGCGCGGTATCGTCTTCGCTCGGCTGGCAGACCTCCTCGACGGTCATGGGCTCTGCCGGCCCGAGGTGGCTGACATGCTCGTGGCCCTGCTTGGCGCCGAAATGCCGAGAGTGCCTCTTGGCGGGGCGGTCTCGGCCGGCGAGAGAGTGGTGCTCGGCCGAATCGTCGGGGCGATCGGCCCGAGCCGGCTCGAGCCTGGCGAGGCGGCGGCGCTCCTGGACGGCGCTCCGTGCTCTGCAGCTCTCGCCAGTGACGCGGCCCTAAGGGCCACGCAGCGCACCGCCCTTGCCGAGGCGGTCTTCTCCCTCTCGGTTGAGGCTATGAACGCGCCCGTTGATGCGTACCATCCAGCTCTCGGGGCGATGTGGGGCGACAAGTACACCAAAGGCGCGATCGACTCGCTCAACTACTGGCTGGCAGGTGCGCTCGGGCCCCGCCGCGCGTTCCAGGCGCCGGTCAGCTATCGAATCCTGCCCCTCGTGCTCGGCCAGGCGCGGCGCGCGGCGGCTGAGATGGAGCAGGTGGCCAGGACCGCGCTCGGAGCGGTGACGCTCGACGTCGTGTACCTGCCGCCGTCGCGAGGTCATCCACTCGGTCTCGTGCTCGAGGGTGGCGGCTCGTACCAACCTGTGTACCCCGCAATGAGCACGCTGTCTGCCGTCTCGGCCGACCTGTGCACGCTCGCCGACCGGCACACCACCAAGCTCCACCGTTCCGAAGTGTCCTTGCTTCCCGACCGTCTCGACGCAGAAGGAGAAGGCCGCGACGCGTCGACGGCGCTGTTGGGCTTCGTGCAGATCTCCCTCGGGGAGCGAGCCCGCCATGGTGCGGCCCGCACCGTGCTGCCGGCTTCGGAGGGCGGCGCCTACGACGGGTCCGACGACGTCGCGCTGCCGTCGCTCCTCGCCTATGAGCGGGAGCGGCTTGTCTCCTCACAGCTGGAGGCAAGTCTCGCCGTCCTTGCCGTCGTCGCGAGCCAGGCGCTGGAGGTCACCGGCCGGAAGATCGCACCAAGGCTTGGTCCCCTGCTCGGCCTCGTCCGCGCCCACGTCCCTGTCACGCGGTCGCAGGAGCCTCCGCGGCAGCGAGGTGACGAGCTGTCCATTCTGACCGGTCGCCTTTCCTCCATGATCGGCAGTGGGGAAATGGTTGCCTTTCTCGGGCACGAAGAAACAGGGCTCTCCGGCAGCCGGGCAGCGCCATGACAGTGGTGGTCGACAGCTGCGCCGATGTCAACCTCGAGACACTGCGGCGCGTCGCACTCGAAGGGGAGAGAGTGCGGCTGTCGGACCGGGCGGCGGCCCATATCGCGGCCGTGCACACGCGGTTCCAGGACCACGTGGAAACCCATGCCGATGGTTTCATATACATGGTCACAGCCGGTGCCGGCCCTGACGCGAAGAGCCACTACAGCCTCGAGCAGGCGCGCGAGCGCCGCCACCGCCGCCAGCCGTTCCTCGGCCTGTCCTTTGGGGGCGAGAACCTCCCGCAGTACGTCTCGCGCGCCACCATCTTCGCCGGCATCTCCATGCTCGTGTCGGGGCACAGCGCGACTCACCCCGCCCGTGCCCAGGCGATGGTCGAGATGCTCGACGGAGAGCTTCCCCGGCTCCCGACGCGAGGACTGGTCGCCGCGGGCGAGCTCATGTCGAACTTCGTGCTGCAGAGCCGGTCTTCGGTGACGATCGCCGATGAGGGCTTCTCGGCGGGGACCGGGAACGGCTCGCCGGCGTCAAGTGCCATGGCCGGACTGGCCGCACTATTCGCGCGCCGGCGGCTCGAGTTGTCAGAGGTGGTGTTTGCCCTCTCGATAGAAGCCCTCCGGGCGCCGCTCTCGGCTTACCACCCGGCGCTGAAGGAGCTCTGGAAGGATCCTTTCGCCGCGCTGGCTCTGGATCGGCTGGGCGAGCTCCTCGACGGCGCGACCCTCGCTCGCCGTAACGCCGCTGCGCCTGCAAGCTACCGGGTTCTCCCGCGCCTCCTCGGCCAGGCTCGCCGTTCGCTCGCGACGCTCGAGGAGGTCGCGTCCGTGGCTCTCTCGCAAGGGGTGTCGAACCCGGCCTTCATCTTCGCCCCGCTCCCCGAGGCGGGGGTGC
>DAHVAB010000354.1 GCA_027314825.1 Solirubrobacterales bacterium | reverse complement strand
ATCTCGGCGACCAGCCCCTTCACGGGAGCCTGGCGGTGGGATGTGCCCATCAGCGCGGCGCCCTCGCTCGCCAGCGCGGCGAGCGCCTCTGGCCGCACCTTCGAAGGGCCGCAGCCGAAGCGGCCGTCGGACGGCTTGATCTCGTCCGGGATCGTGATCGCTGCCTGCTGTGTCGATGAGCTCGCAGTCATTGGGCTTCCTCGCAGTCGGACCTCGCGGGTTTCGGATGAGGTGCCCAGGCGCGCGGCGGTGATCGTGCGTCGCTTCCCGGTGGTGTACTCCACCTGAGCCATCCGGCGGCGTTCAGCCCGCCTGGTGGTCTCCGAGCGCCAGTCGCGACGGCGCAATCGAGTGTAGCGAAGGTGTCCGGTCGCCGCGCCCGCAGCGGCCCGGCCGTCGAGCCGCTAGAAGGAGGTCTCGATCCAGTCCATGTGGGAGCGCAGCTCCCTGCCGACGTCTTCGAGCTGGGTGGCGGCCTGCTCGGCGCGCATCCGCTTGAAGCTCTCCTGGCCGGCCCTGTTCTCCGCGATCCACTCGCGCGCGAAGTCTCCGGACTGGATCTCCTTGAGGATGTCGCGCATTTTCGCGCGGGTCTCCTCGGTGACGACGCGCCGCCCGCGGGTGTAGTCGCCGTACTCGGCGGTGTTGGAGATCGAGTACCTCATGCCAGCCAAGCCCTTCTCGTGCATCAGGTCGACGATCAGCTTCAGCTCGTGCAGACACTCGAAGTAGGCCATCTGCGGGTCGTAGCCGGCCTCCACCAGCGTCTCGAAGCCGGCCTGGACGAGCTCGGAGGCCCCGCCGCAGAGCACGGCCTGCTCGCCGAAGAGATCGGTCTCGGTCTCGTCCTTGAACGTGGTCTCGATCACGCCGCCCCTCGTGCAGCCGATCCCCTTCGCGTAGGCGAGCGCGAGCGCCCTGGCGTTGCCGGTCGCGTCCTGCTCGACGGCGATCAGCCCGGGCACCCCGGAGCCCTCCAGGAACTGCCTGCGTACCAGGTGGCCTGGACCCTTCGGCGCGACCATCGCCACGTCGACGCCCGGCGGCGGCTCGATCTCCTTGTAGTGGATCGAGAACCCGTGACCGAACAGGAGCATGTTGCCCGGGGCGATGCCGTCGGCGATCTCGCTCTCATACACCTGCCGGTGAAGCTCGTCGGGCAGCAGGATCATCACGATGTCGCCTCGGGAGGCCGCTTCGGTGACGCTCAGCACCGTGAGGCCCTGCTCCTCCGCCATCGCGACTGAGGCCGAGTCGGGGCGCAGGCCGACAACCACGCTCACCCCCGAGTCCTTGAGATTGAGGGCATGGGCATGGCCCTGGGAGCCATAGCCGATGATCGCGACGGTCTTGCCGTCCAGGAGGTTGATGTCCGCGTCGTCGTCGTAGAGCATGGCCGGGAGGCTACCTGACGACCGGGATGGCTGAGGCGATCTCGCCGTCGCTCATGCGCCGGGACGCAGAGGCCGCCTCACCCGGCCGCCTCACCCGGGCACCGCTCAAGCGCTCGCGCACGCGAGCACCGTCAACGCGGGGATGGCCAGCGCGCCCCCGGCATCGGTGAAGGGCGCGAGCCGCGCGCGCACCGTCTCGCGGATACGTTCGATCTCCTCCGCGGGCCGCTCCATCACCGTGTCATGCACGCCGGCCGACATGTCGAGCGTGGTCTCCCAGAAGTCCTCGAAGTCGGGGTGCGTGCGGGTGAGGGTGAGCGTCTCGGTGCTCACATCGGAGAACCCGGCGTCGCGCAGCCGCTCCGCGAGCGCGTTCGCGTCGGCCAGCGCGAACATGCCGGGCCGGTGCTCGCCGTCGCCCGGCGCCTGGGCGGCCGGCGGGGCCGGCGGGGCCGGCAGGATGCCCAGCTCGATCAATGCGCCCATGGGCCCGGTCACCCACGGGTTGCGCTCCGGCGCTCCCCACACGGCGAGCGCGATCCGCCCGCCGGGCCGGAGGACTCGCCGGCACTCCGTCAGTGCGGCGTCGGGGTCGGCCATCAGCATGAAGCCCCACCGGCAGATGACCGCGTCGAGGCCTCCGAGCGGCAGGTCGAGCCATTCGGCGTTCAGCTGGCGGCAGTCCACGTGGGCGAGGCCGAGCTCCCGCGCGCGCCGGCCGGCGGCGGCGATCATCGCCTCCGCCTGGTCGGCGAGGATCACGCGCCCGTCCGGCCCGACCGCCGCCGCGGCGATGCAGCCGGTCTCCCCCACCCCGGCGGCGAGGT
>DAHVAB010000353.1 GCA_027314825.1 Solirubrobacterales bacterium | reverse complement strand
ATCGACGCCAACGGCTACTCGATCAGGGTCGAGTCGGTCCGCCAGAACCGGATCGAGGCGGTTCGCATTCGCCAGCGCTCGGAATCGGTTCCTCCGGCCTGAACGGATGTCCACGCACCCGGGAGCCGGTCCTAACCGGGGAGCTGTCATAAGAGCGACGGTTCCCGGTTGCGTTCCGTTCGCGACATTAGTTACTATGCGCGCCTACGCAACAGCCGGGTGACAAGCTGCGTCAGCAGCTCGCCTTTGTAAGCCTTCCCGGTGGTTGAGAGGAGAGACTGAAGCCGGCCCTCGGGCCGGCTTCGCCGCGTCTTGAGAGGCACGGAAATTGAGGGTATTTGCGGCCGCTTGAGCGACCGTCCCCGCGGGCGCGGTTAAAAAGAAGCCGGCCCGCTGGGGACGGGCCGGCTTCGCGCTTCTGGGGAGGAGGTGCTGCTATGAGGTACGTCGCACGGAGAAGGATGTGCCCGAAGCCTCAAAGAAGGTTAAATCTTCGTTAGGGGTTTACGCAAAACAGATTGGGAAGCGCCGCCCGTGGGCGGCCCGGCGCGGGCGATCCAGTGGCCCGCACTCAGCCAAGCTCCGCAAGCTCCCATCTGAATCCGGCCTGGGCGAATGCCGGTATGAGCGGGCTCTGTGGGAGGCCCGGCGGCGGCTCGGATTCGTTGTACCCGCTCGGCGCGAGATCGTTCGGGCCGTCGGGGTGAAACAGCGAGGCGAGGTACTGCGCCTGCCCGCGGCCGGGACCGAGCTCGGTCTGCCCGCCGCCGTAGGCGCCGATCCCCTGCGCGGCGCAGTAATCGTAGGCTTCGCACAGGCTCCGCAGCGAGCCGATCCGCGACGGCTTGATGTTCACCATCCGCGGGCGGAACGCCAGTGCCTCGATGTCGGCAATCGAGTGGATCGGCGCATCCCAGGTGATCCGATCGTGCTCGGCGGCGAGGACCTCGGCGGTCCCGGGATCGACGATGTCAGGGTCCTCGAGCCAGGCGTCGGGGAACGCCTCGACCACGCGTCTGTAAAGCACCGGATCGGCCGCCTGGTCGACGATCGTGCCGCGGTATAGCGCCTTGAAGTCGATCGAGTCGACCGCTCCGGTCGCTACCAGCGTGCCGATCAACTCCGGCGTCCACGAACTGGTCGCGTCGAGCTTGAAGCGCAGGGTCGGATCGAGCGCCAGGCGCTTTTCGACCGGTGCCATCGTTGGCGGCTCGCCCAGCCGCAGTGAGACGACGTAGCGCATCGGCTGCCCTGGGCGGTCCAGCGCGTGTGCGAGCGAACGTCCGGCCTGGCGCAGCGCGAGATCCAGCCCGGCGCTGTGAAATGCCCAGATCCGGTACAGACGCGAGACCTCGCGCTGGGGCGTGACCGAGAACAGATCCAGCGACTCGACGCGCGCGCAGAAGTCGCCGAGCGTCCAGCGCCCGGCGAGTGCGTGCACGGGTCCTGCGGCGACCTGGGCCTCGTGGTCGACGGCATCGTAGACGACGTCTTCGCCGACGCCCTCGACTCCGCCGCCCGCCAGCCGGACGATCGTGGTCACGCGTTCGAAGCCGCTCGCGACCTCGGCCCGCCGCAACTCCAGCGAATAGCCGTCGACCTGGAGCGGAAGGTTGGCCAGCCGGTCGAACGTCGCCATCGCCTCTGCAGCATATGCGCAAGCGCCATGCGGATAGCATCCGCCGCACCGTGGATCTGACGTTGTCAGCAGAGGAGGAGCGGTTCCGGGACGAGTTGCGCAGCTGGCTCGAGGCCAACAACCCCGGGCGCGAGCCGGCCGGCGACGAGGCCGCATTCAACTTCCGCCGCGCCTGGCAGCGCCGGCTGCACGAGGCCGGGTGGGCCGGGGTCGCGTGGCCGCGCGAGTACGGTGGGCGCGGCGCGACGCTGGTGGAGCAGGCGATCTTCAGCGAGGAGATGGCGCGGGCGGGGGCGCCGCAGGTGGCAAACGTGCTCGGGCTGGCGATGGGCGGGCCGACCGTCATCGCCCACGGCACCGAGGAGCAGCGGCGCCGCTATCTGGCGCCGATCCTGTCGGCCGGGGAGATCTGGGGTCAGGGCTTCTCGGAGCCCGACAGCGGCTCTGATCTGGCCTCGCTGAAGACCCGTGCTGTCCGTGATGGCGACGATTGGGTCCTCACCGGGCAGAAGGTGTGGACCACCTTTGCCCACCGCGCGAAGTGGTGCATGATGCTCGCGCGGACCGACCCCGGGGCTCCGAAGC
>DAHVAB010000352.1 GCA_027314825.1 Solirubrobacterales bacterium | reverse complement strand
CGCCCAGATCCGGCGGCTCGGCTCGCGCAGGCGGGCCAGGCGATTCAAGCCGCGCCGGCGGCTCGGCTCGCCTGGTGGCATCGGCCCGTCCCAGCACCCGGTCTCGTGGCCGGCGTCGCTTCACATAGCCATAGCTTCAGGTAGCGCGCGAGAGGTGGAGCGCGCCGGTCGCCCGCGCCGTGTCACTCCGGTATGGTGAGCTGCCGCCCACCGTCACGTCACCGAGCACGGACGGAGCACGGAGCACGGAGCCGCCGCCGACGATGGCGGGCCTGAGAGAATGGCATGCCTGAGAGATGGCATGACTGAGAGCGATCGGGTGAGCGTGTGAACGAGGACTGCCTGAAGCTCACCACCTACTTCGGGGAGCGGGATCGCACCGAGCACGGGCTGCTGAGCGACGAGCTGATGCGCGTCTATGGAGAGCAGCGCGTGCAGGCGAGCGTGCTGCTGCGCGGCATCGAGGGCTTCGGCCGCCTGCACCATCTGCACACCGACAGGCTGCTCACGCTCTCCGAAGACCTCCCGCTCGTCTCGATCGCGATCGACGAGCGCAGACGGATCGAGGAGCTGCTGGAGCGTGTCCTGCAGATCAAGCGGCGCGGGTTGATCACGCTGGAGCGCGCACGCCTGCTCTCCGGGGAGATGGCGAACGCCAGCGTTCCCGAGCAGCCCGGAGAGGAGACGAAGCTCACCGTGTATGTGGGGCGCCGGCAGCGCGCCGGCCGGACGCCGGCCCATGTCGCGATCTGCGAGATGCTCAGCCAGCGGGGTATCGCCGGCGCCACGGTGCTGCTCGGCGTTGACGGCACCCGCGGAGGGCGCCGTTTCCGGGCGAGCCTGCTCGGCGCCAACGGCGACGTCCCGCTGATGGTGATCGCGGTCGGCTCGGGCGAGCGGATCGCCGGTGCGCTGCCCGAGCTCGGCGCGATCCTCCCGGAGCCGCTTGCCACGCTGGAGCGCGTGCGGATCTGCAAGCGCGACGGGCGCAATCTCGCCGATCCGCATGAGCTGCCGGGCACCGACGAGCACGGTCTCGCCCTCTGGCAGAAGCTGATGATCTACACCTCTGCTGCCGCGACGCACGGCGGCCAGCCGCTGCACGACGCGATCGTCCGGGCGCTGCGAGCATCGGACGCCGCAGGGGTGAGCTGCCTCCGCGGCATCTGGGGGTACCACGGAGATCACGCTCCGCACGGTGACAGGCTCCTGCAGCTGCGCCGCCGCGTTCCCGTCTGCACGGTGGTGATCGACACGCCGCAGGGCATCGAGCGCTCGTTCGCGACGATCGACGAGATCACCGCGGAGCAGGGTCTCGTCACGAGCGAGATCGTGCCGGCGATGAGCGCAATGAGCGAGAGCACGCGCAAGGGCGGCCTGCGGCTGGCCCGCCACCACCTCTGAGCCACGCCCGCCGCCGCCGGCCGAGAGCCGTTCGCCAAGCTCGCCGCCGGCCGAGAGCCTTCGCAAGCCGGCACGGGCGATCTCGTGCAGCTCTCCGCTGTCCGGCGGCGTCCCGCCGGCCTTGAGGTCATCGTCGAGCTCGCGGATCGCCTGAAGGATGACGACCACACCGCGGCGGGCGGCGCGCTCGTCGAGCTCCCGGCCTCCGAGCAGGCGCAGGCGTTCACGCGGGCGTTTGCCGGTGCCACGGTGCTCGCGGGCGCGTAGACAGGTCAGGCGACGGGGTCGATGAGCAATGTGGCGCCCTGGCCTTGTTCCTACGTGGCTGATTCCGCGCGCACGGGCTCGGCGGTGCCAACCGCCGAAGCTGCTGCCCGCAGAGCAGCATCAGGTCTCATGCGAACGACTGCGCGAACGGAGGCGACGTAGGAAGAGCTTCTCGAACGAGTCGGGGCCGGGCGCGGGACGGCGATGCTGCGGGTTGTCGACCACCTGGTTGAGATGGCGAGCGAGCATGTGGTCGGGCCTGCCGGTCGGGCCGAGGAAGCCGAGCCCGTTCTCCTCAAGGAAGGCCTTCGTTGCGATGTAGGCGGTGCGACGGTTGCCGTCGCGGAAGCTCTGCGCCTGCGCTTTGCCGTGTGCGAGCAGTGCTGCCGTGCGAATGGCCCCCTCCGGGGATGGCTCATAGGCCTGGCGAGCGCGTTCTAGGCTGCCTTGGAGTGGCGAGGGCTGGTCGAGCGCGTATCGCTCTGGTTGGCCGGCGTCGTCGTGGATGGCGCGGTTGGCCGCCTTGAGGTCGTCGAGTGTGGGGAAGCCGGGTGGCC
>DAHVAB010000351.1 GCA_027314825.1 Solirubrobacterales bacterium | reverse complement strand
GGCGCCCACCGGCGCCCCCGCCGTCGCGCCCACCGCACCCGGCGCCCCCGCCGTCGCGCCCACGGCACCCCGCGGCCCCGTTGCCGCGCCCGCCGAGACTCATGGTCCCGCCGCCACCGCCATCCCCGCGGCCGCCGCTGCGGCCCCGCCCGCGCCACCCAGCGTCCCCGCCGGCGGCTCCGCCGCCATCCAAGACGACTCCACCGCGGCGGGGCAGGTCTCGATGAACGTCGAGCGGCCCTTCACGCTGCCGCTGCGGGAGGTCGTGGCGGCCGTGCGCAGACACGCCGCCGTGGAGAGCGCGGAGCTCGTCGGGCTCGCGCCGCGCGCCGCGTTCGACGGATTTCCCGCCGATCTTGCGATCCCCGGGTTCGATCCGTGCCGCCACCTGATCGAGAACGCACTAGGGTTGTAGCTGGCATGCCCCAGACCAAGCGCAGACGCAAGACCAAGCATCGCGGCAACGCCGCCGGGATCGTCGAGTCCCGCGGGCGGACGGGACGCAAGCCGACCGTCGCGGAGAAGAACGGCACCACACGCGACCCCAAGCAGACGAAGGCCAGCAGGCGCGAGGCCCGTCTCGACAAGCCGCCGACCTGGAAGAGCGCGCTCTACAAGTCGCTGGCGCTCGCCGTGCTGATGGTGCTCGTGCTCGCGGTGATGAGCAAAAAGCCGACCGATGCGATCGTCGCCTTCCCCGTCGTGCTGCTGATCTACGTCCCACTCAGCTACTACACAGACCTGTGGGTCTACAAGCGGCGCCAGCGCCAGAAGGCGCGCCAGACCCAGCGAGCGCGATGACGGTGGCGGGCGCGGCGCGCTGCGACGTGCGGACCTTCACGGTCGGCCCGATCCAGGAGAGCTGTCACATCGTACGGGCGAGCCCGCAGGCTGCGAGCGCGCTGATCGTCGACCCGGGGGAGGAGGCGCAGCGGCTGCTAGACGGCGCCGCCGCACTCGGTGCGCGGATCGAGGCGATCCTCATAACCCATTGTCACTTCGACCACATCGGCGCGGTGGCCGAGGTGGCGAGCGCGACCGGCGCGCCCGTCTACTGCCCGGAGATGGAGAGGCCGCTGCTGGCCGACATCATGCGCTGGGTGCCGCCCGGGTTCGGCCCGTTCGAGAGCTACGAGGCCGAGCACACCCTCTCCGGCGGCGAGCATCTGAGCATCGCCGGGATGGAGATCGAGGTGCTCTTCACCCCGGGACACAGCCCCGGCCACCTCACCTACGCGATCGCGCCGGCCGGCGCGGGCGGCGACGCGGAGCCGGTGCTGCTATCGGGCGACGTCCTCTTCCAGGGATCGGTTGGAAGGGTCGACCTGCCGGGCGGCGACTGGCCGACCTTGGAGGCGTCGATCGGACGGTTGATCGAGCGCTTCCCCGCTCAGACAAATGTGTTCCCAGGCCACATGGGCGCGACGACGCTGCAGCGTGAGCTGCAGACCAACCCATTCCTCACAGAGCTGCGCGCCGCGACGGCCGCCGCGCAGCCGGCGCAGCGCGACAGCGCCTCGGGTTGAGCATGGAGCGGATAAGGGCGCCGCGCGGCACCTTCGACGTGCTGGGCGAGGAGTCACGGCGGCGGGCCGCGATCGAGCAGAGCGCACGCGAGATCCTGGAGGGTGCCGGTTACGAGCGGATCGAGACGCCCTGCTTTGAGGCGACCGAGCTGTTCTCCAGAAGCGTCGGCGAGGCGACCGACATCGTCAAGAAGGAGATGTACACGCTCACCGACGGCTCGGGCCGCTCCCTTACCCTGCGACCGGAGGGCACGGCACCGGTCTGCCGCGCCTACGTCGAGCACGGTATGCACAAGCGAGCGCAGCCGGTGAAGCTCTGGTACCTCGGGAGCTTCTTCCGCTACGAGCGCGCCCAGAAGGGCCGCTACCGCCAGTTCTGGCAGGTCGGCGCGGAGGCGCTCGGCAGCGACGAGCCGGCACTCGACGCCGAGTCGATCCTGCTGCTCGGGAGGCTGCTGGCAGGGGCCGGCGCCGAGGGTCTGCGTCTGCGGATCTCCAGCCTCGGCGGGCCGGAGGCGAGGAGCTCCTACAGGGAGCACCTGCGGGAGCATCTGAAGGCCAACGAGGAGCAGCTCTCCGATGACGTGCGCGGGCGGATCGACCTCAACCCGCTGCGAGCCTTCGACTCCGAGCATCCCGGCACGGTCGGGGTGATGCGCAGCGCGCCGCTGCTGCTCGATCACCTGGACGGCGAGGACATGGAGCACTTCGACGA
>DAHVAB010000350.1 GCA_027314825.1 Solirubrobacterales bacterium | reverse complement strand
CCCCATGCGACTACGCCGAGTACAGCGAAGAAGACGCAGTAGCCGTAGCCACCCTGGCTGCCGCAAGCCCACGCGACGACAAGCGAGCACCAGCCACTCACGCGCGCGAGCGTCGGACCAAAGCGCCAGAGCAGCCAAGCCACGACGGCCAGAAACCCGAGCACGCCAATCGCGCCCGAAAGCGGATCAGTCGACGCGATGGGAAGCAGACGCAACATCACGTCCTTTGGTGTAGCGCGCCGCGCGGACGGACTATTGCGAGAGAAGCCTGAGTGCCCGCCTTTGAGGGGCCCCTGCCGGGCCAGCTCACGAGGGCGCTCGGCCAATCGTTTAGGCCCACGAATGGGACCATGCGCATTTCAAGCGCCGAAGTCCCTTGACGTGCCGGGCGACGACATCACCAAATCCCGCATGAACAAAGGGATTGCGGCAGTGGAGCCAACCGGGATCGAACCGGTGACCTCCTGCTTGCAAAGCAGGCGCTCTCCCAGCTGAGCTATGGCCCCAGGGAGGCTAAATATAGGTGCTGGGATGCGAACGCGGCATGCGATCCACGTAATCGGCAGCAGACCGGCGCTCGACCGGCGAACATGGCCCGGACGCCCCGGCAGGGGTGGGCGGCGTGGCCGCGCTGCATGATTGCCGCGCGTCGACGTCCGCCTGCGTGCCAGGCCTCATCGGTCGGTGCGCCGCCGGACCCATCCGCTGGACTTCTGAGCGCGCTGCCCTGCCGCTCCGCTACCGGCCTGCCGGCCGCGGGGCCTCCCACTCGAACTCGTCGGAGCGCTCGCGGCTCACGACCGCCCAGTCGCCTTCCCGCTCGTGGTCGTAGGTCTCCTCGCGTGGACCGGCTTGGCGCTCACCGGCCCGCGCGCCGATGTCGATCTCGGTGGTTTCCTCAGCGTTCTGATCGTCGCGCGCGACGATCGCCTCATCGCCCCATGATGGCGGCTCATCCGCCCACTGCAGCTGTCCATCGTCATGGCCGAGCGGCAGCCCTTGCTCATGAGGCTCGAGGTCCGGCTCCATCTCGGCAGCGTCATCGGCCCGTCGGAGCGCGTCCCTCTCGATCCGCGCGATCTCCTGGAGATCGGCTCCATGCCTGCGCTTCAGCTCGAGATGCTCGCGAATCGCCTCGTCAAACAGCCCCATCCGCCGGAAAGATATCGGTCCGTCCGTACGGCAACATGGCGCAGACGCCGCGAGCAGCCCGGTGGAGCTCGTGCGGCCAGACGCGGCGGTCCGGCCGAGCTGCCCCATCGCGACCGCTGGCGACGGCCGTCGACCTGCAGCCCGTGGCCGGGACCCCTGGCCGGGCGACTGCGGCTGGGGCCGCCTGCGTGCGCTGGCCCCACTACACTTCGTTACCGCCTCCATGCGAGGCCGCGGGGCTATAGCTCAGTTGGGAGAGCGCCTGGATCGCACCCAGGAGGTCGCCGGTTCGAGTCCGGCTAGCTCCATCGCTCGAAACCCGCATGGTTGTGCGGGTTTTGGCGTTTCGGGGCGACTGGTTCGCCTGCCAGATCAGCCCGCGGTACCGCGACGCGCGGCGGTCGGCTCTCGCCGGCAACGAACTCCCAGCCGTACCGGAGCGCGCACGCCAATGCTTGCGCTCGGTCGATCTCCACCTCAGGCGTGGCGGCGCCGGCTTCCATGAAGAACCGCTTCATTCCGGCGGGGCTGAACATGAGCGGCCGCCGCCCAGGACGCTCGCCCCCGTTGCGGCCGCTGTGGATGACGCCGGCGGGGATGTGGATGCTCTGGCCCGACGCGAGCGAAACCTGACGCCCGTCGATGTCGATCTCGAACTCGCCGTCGATCACGTGGATCGTCTCCGTCTCGCCGCGATGCCGGTGCGCCGGCAGCGACCAGCCAGCGGGCGGCTCGTCGATCAGCAGGCAGAACTCATCAGCGGTGTGATCACCCGTGAGATGGATCTCGGTGCGCACGCCTCCAGGCATCCAGACGGTCTGCGGCTGGGCGTCCACCGGCTGGACGATAGCTGCCGGTCGGGATGGTGAGCTGAGCGTCTCATCCTCATCTGCGTCACTCACCCACGGCGAATGCCCATCGCGAGCTGCATTGCCATCGGACCAGACTCGCCGCCGACCTCAACGGCCGTGAATCCCGCCTCGGTGAGTAGCTCTCGCATCTGCTGGTCGGTGTGGGCATGCAGTGCTGGCCCCATCGGCGGCAGCAGCCACCAGGTGCGCAGGGATGGCTTTGGCAGTGGGCCTTTGATCGTGGCGAT
>DAHVAB010000034.1 GCA_027314825.1 Solirubrobacterales bacterium | reverse complement strand
AGCTCGGCGCGCAGGCGCGCCATCACGATCCGTGCAGGCTCCGCCTCCGCCTCCGCCCTCCCGCCTCTCGCCGTCGCCGCGCCGCCGCTTGCCACCGCGCTGCCGCTTGCCACCGCGCTGCCGCTTGCCACCGCGCCGCCGCTTGCCGCCGTGCCGCCGCTCGCCGCCGCCGCCGCGCCGTAGTGTGCGATCAGGCCCGCGAGCGTCATGAGGTGGTGGGCGCCGTGGCGCATGCGCCTGCCCTCCGCCACCGCTCCCCGGGCGATCGTCGCGAGCCGGTCGGCCATCTCCTCCGCGCCGGTGTAGCGCTCCAGGTAGCCGATCTGCCCGGAGTCCCGGTCCTCGGGACGGTCCACCAGGCTGTCGAGCATAGCGAGCGCGCCGATCGCCCCGTACATCGACTCGATCTCCGCGGCGTGCGCGGGCGTGGTCGCCGGATCGGCCGCGGCGGCGATCAGGGCGTGAACGCACAGCACCGAGGCGGTCGCCGCCGCGAGGGCCTCCTGCCAATGCATCGGCCCGCCGCCGGCCTGGCGTTGCGCGAAGCGGCGGATCTCATCCTCGCCGCCGCAGTGGCTGAGCGCCTGTGCGTGCGCGCAGCGCTCGGCGCTGTCGATCGCCGCCTCCCTCACCGCGGCGGCGGCAGGCAGGCGGTCGAGCCCGGTTCGCAGCGGCTGCAGCAGCCCGTCCAGGTAGCCGCCGTCTCCCGGTGCCTGCCACCGCCGTCCCGCCACCGCGGCGGGCAGTGCGCCCAGCAGCCGGTCGGCCTGCTCCACGCTCATGCCCGGACGCTCCGTCAGCAGGTCGAGATAGTCGTATGCGACCTGGAGGCCGACGGCGGCCCGTGTCACCAGCGGTCGGTGGCGGCGTGGCGCCAGCGTCGCGAATGTGGCGGCCAGCTGCGGGTTGAACCGCTCGCGGCTGAGCTTTCTCAGGGCGAGCGCCCGCAGCTGCGCATCGGGGATGGTGCGGGCCGCCCGCTCGCAGCGTGCAAGCTCCGCGTGCGCCTGGGAGGCCACCGCCGGCCAGTAGCGCAGGCAGGCGCGGAGCAGTGGCAGGGGCATGCCGGCCGCGGTCGCGCTACTCACCGAACGCCAGCCTCGGCGAGACTCGTGATGCCGCGAGCGCGGGGAGCGCGGCGATCGCCAGCACGATCGCGATCACGACGGCGAGGATCTGCAGCGGGCGCCCGGACACGGCGAGGCTTGCGACCGGGAAGCCGGTGACGTGCGCCAGGTAGCGGTCGATCACCGCCTGCCCGTAGACCCCGGCGAGCGCCCCGGTCACGCAGCCGGCGCCCAGCATCAGCACCGATTCGACGAGCAGGATCCGTCGCAGCCGCACCGGGCTCACGCCGGAGAGCCGCAGGCCGGCCAGCGATGAGCGGCGCTGCCAGATCGCGGAGATCAGCGCCGCCGCCATCGCCAGTATCGCCGCGAGCAGGAGCAGCGTCGATATCTCCCCTAGCTGGTTGAGCCCTTCGCTGGCCAGCGAGTCGATGCTCGCCTGCCGCTGCGCGGCCGTGCTCGCGCTCAGGCCGCTGCCCGCTCCGAGGATCCGCTGGATCGCCGCCCTGACCGCCTCCGCGCCGGCGCCCGGCCGCAGCCTCACGCCGAGCGCGGTCGGCTCGGAGCTGTGCCACAGTCGCGCGTAGTCGGCGCTGGCGATGAACAGCGCCCCGGGGCTCCAGGCCAGGTTCGTGGTCAGCGCGGCGACCCTGAACGGTCTGGTGCCGCTCGGGGTCGTGAGCCTTATTACGCCGCCGATGCTCACATGCCGTTCATCGGCTATCTGCCGCGAGATGGCGACCCAGCCGCCGCGGGCCAGCCGCCGGGTGGCGAGCTGCGGATCGCCGGCCGAGGTCTGGCTTGCGAGCACGTGCCGGGCGGCGCCGGGCGGGCGCGCGATCACCCACACGCGGCGGCCGTCCATCTCCAGGAAGCCCCCCTGGAACGCCTGCACGGCGGCCACTCCCGGCAGCGCGGCGATCCGCCGGGCGATGTCGCCCGGCCGGAAGGGCACGACCGCCTGGTTGTCGCCGGGGCTGCCCACCCATACCGCCGCGTCGGCCGAGTAGCTGTGCGCGAAGCCGGCGATCCCGTGCATCAGGTCGCTGCGTGCGCCGCCGAGCGCGACGCTGCCGAACAGGGCGACCGCGCCGGTCGCGGCGAGCGCCAGCGAGCGCAGCGTGGTCGCGCGCAGCGAGCTGAGCGCGACCGGCAGCACGGTCAGCCGCTGGCGGCGCTCGGCGAGCGCCCGGCCGGCGCGCATCACGCCGCTCAGCGCGAGCGGGACCGCGAGCACGGTCGCCAGCGCCAGCATGGCGCAGGCGATCAGCGCCAGCGATGGAGCGGTTGCGAACAGGGCGCTGGCGGCCGCGAGCAGCACGGCCGCGATGGCGGCGAAGGCGCGCTGCGCGGGCGCTCCCAGCCCGTTGCCCGGCACCCCCTCGCCACGGTAGACGCCGTCCAGGGCGTTGCCGGAGCGCATGTCGATCAGCGGGATCGCGGAGGCCAGGCAGGTGCTGAGCACGCCGCCGAGCAGTGCGATCAGCACCGGCCTGCTGCTCACGATCGTGCCGGTGCCGAGCGTGAACGCCTCGGTCAGATAGCGCGGGGCCTGGTGCAGGAGGCCGAGTGAGAGCCCGTAGCCGGCGAGCATGCCGATCAGCGAGGCGGCGATCCCGAGCGCCAGCCCCTGGAAGGCGAACATCTGCACGATCGCGCTGCGCTTGGTTCCCATCAGGCGCAGCTCCGCGATCACCCGCCGCCGCTCCGGCGCGGTCAGCAGCAGCGCCCCGACCGCCAACAGCAGGCCGAGCAGGGCGCTGATCGCCGCGAAGAAGGCGCTCGCCTGGCCGCTCGGGCGCAGCGCCTGGGTGAGCAGTCCGACGTCCTGGTTGGCCGCCGCCACTTCGATCTCCCCGCCGGCCAGGCGCGTGAGCTCGGAGCGGACGGCCGCGGCCCGGCCCGGCCGGCTCTGGACGAGGATCCGGGAGAGGCGGCCCCTCATCCCGGCGAGGCTCTGCAGCTCTCCCAGCGGCATCACCGCGACGGTCGCTCGCGAGAGCGCGCCGAAGGTTTCCGGCCCGAGCAGCGCGGAGACGCGCAGCCTTCGCGCCTCTCCGCGCAGCTGCAGCGAGACGTGGCGTGCGCCGGCCGGGGCGCTCAGCGCCGGGTGGCCGGAGAGCGCGCCTTCCGGGAGCATCCCGAGGCTCTGGGCGGTGGTGGCGCTCAGGCCGATCCCGCCGGCGGTGAGCGTCGCGCGCGGCAGCGTGTGGGCGAGGCCGTCCATGATCACCAGGCTGGTGTCCGCGCCCGCCAGATCGACCGTGACGCTGCGGCCCCGCGCCGCGGTGAGAGTGGCGGTCTGCTGCAGCAGCGGGGCCGCCTGCTGCACGCCCGGCAGGGCTTCGACCCGGTGCAGCATCGCTTCCGGCATCCCGCTCGGGGACATCGAGTGCAGCTGCAGATCGGCCGGGCCGATCACCGCGTGCACGACTTCGCCGGCCGATCCGGCGATGCTGCCGGCCGCGACGATCGTCGCGAAGACGAGCGCTACGGCGATCGCTACGCCGAGGCCGGCGAGCAGCTCCTGGGCGGCGTGGATGCGCAGCCAGCGGCGGTAGAACCACACCAGGGCGTACGGGCGCACGAGCGCCTTCGCCCGCGGTGCGTCAGGTGCCCTCAACCCCCGCCCCCTCCATTCCCGCCCCGGCCGCCCCGCCCCGCTCGCCGATCGGCGTCTGCCGCCGGTCGATCTCCTCGGTGAGCTTGCCGTCGCGCAGCGTCAGCTGCCTGTCGGCGACCGCCGCCGCCGCCGGGTCGTGGGTGACCAGCAGCACCGCCGCCCCCCGCTCGTGGGCGATCGAGCCGAGCAGCTCCACGATCTCAACGCTCTTGACGCTGTCCAGGTTGGCGGTCGGCTCGTCGGCCAGGATCAGCGGCGGGTCTCCCGCCAGCGCGCGTGCGATCGCGACCCGCTGGCGCTCGCCTCCGGAGAGCCGCTCGGGCACCCGGTTGACCCGCTCGCCCATCCCTACGCGGGCGAGCCAATCGCTGGCGCGCGCCTTCGCCTCCCGCATGCCGAGGCCCGCCATCATCAGCTTCACCGCCGCGTTCTCCACCGCGGAGACGCGGGCCATCAGCTGGGGGCTCTGGTAGATGAAGCCGACGTCGCGGAGCAGGTGCGAGGAGGACTCGTCCGGGGAGAGGGTGGAGAGATCGCGACCCTTGAAGCGGAGGGTGCCGCGGTCGGCGCGCAGGAGCGCTGCGATCAGCAGCAGCAGCGTCGTCTTGCCGGATCCGCTCGGCCCGTGCAACGCCACCATCTGCCCGGCCGCGACGGTCAGGTCGATGCCGTCGACCGCGCGGATCTCCTCGCCCGCTTCGCGGTAGTGCTTGACGACCCCTTCGAGCTCCAGCACGCTGTGCACGCTCAGCACGCTATCCGCATCGCGCCCGCGCGGCGCTCACATGACGGCGCGCCGGCGCAGCGGCACGACGTCGGCCAGCTCCGGGGAGAGGCTGCCTCGCAGGCGGCCTTCGGAGAGCGAGAGCGCCCGGTCGGCGCCGGAGAGGGCGGTGCTCTCGCCGGCGCTGCTCAGCACGCCGATGCCCTCGTCGGCCAGCGAGCGGAGCAGGATCAGGATCCCGTCGCGCTCCAGCAGATCCACGCCCGCCGTCGGATCGTCGACCACCAGCAGGCGCGGCTGGGTGGAGAGCGCCCTGGCGATGCTGACGCGGACCGTCTCGGCTGTGTCGAGCTCGCCGCACTGCAGCGTCGCCGCGTGCGCGACCTCGGCTCGCTCCAGCGCCGCCGCCGCCCGCGCCTGGGCGACCGGCTTCGGCAGCCCGCGCGCCAGCAGGGCGCCTGCGATCTCCTCTGAGACCCTGATCCCGTCGGCGCCCCGCGCGCCGTGGCCGCACCAGCCGATCCCGTCTCCGAGGGCGGCGCCGCACGGCAGCTCCCGCCCGTCGAAGCGGACCGTGCCGGCGTCGTGCGGCTCGATCCCGGCTGCGATCCGCAGCAGGGTGGAGCGCCCGGAGCCGCGTTTGCCCCAGATCGCGACCAGCTCGCCCGCGTCCATGCTCAGGCAGATGTCGCAGAGCAGCGGGTGCTCGCGGCGGCCGGAGCGCAGGGTGCGGCTGACGTGCTCGAGCTGCAGCAGGCTCACGGCTTGCCCCCCTGCGGCCCGACGATCGCGGTCAGCTCGCGCCGCGCGTACTCGACGAAGGAGAGCTTCGCCCCGATCGCCAGGCGGTCCTCCTCGTGCAGGAGCCTTCCGGCCAGCCCGCCGACCCCTTCGATCTGGTGCTCCTCTGAGGTGAGCAGCGGCGCGGCGGCCGCCTCTGCCAGGCAGGCCTGCTCGTAGCGGTCGATCACCGCGAGCGCCTCCTCGGCGTCCAGCACGACCAGCTGCCGGGCGAACAGGCGCGCGCGCCGCCGCTCCTCGTGGACCTGGGCGGTCAGCCACTCCCTGTAGCTGCGCACGCCCGCCGCGGTGGCCCGGTAGTGGGGCTTGGGCTGGCGCACCACCTCCAGCTCGCGCAGGTCGACTTCCTCGATCAGCTCACGTTTGCTGAGCGCGTCGAGCGCGTTGTAGACCTGGGAGGGGCTGGAGAGCTCCAGCGCGTCGCCGAAGGTGCGCTCGAAGCGTTGCAGAAGCTCGTAGCCGTAGCTCGGCCTCTGGATCACGAGCCCGAGGAGCGCCCAGCCGACCGGTGACCGGAGGGCCACGGTGCTCCTCTCCGTGAGGACCCCTTCTCCCATGGGCTTCACAACTCTAGACGATGGGCTCTCTCCTGGCCAGGGCCTCGGCGGCGCGATGCCCGCAGCCGGCAAGAAACCCCTGCACAGCGACTATTCTAATTTAGAAGGTTCTAAATGTAGAATGGTCGCGGCGCGCGCTGCGCGCGACACCCTGTGCGCGCGACGCTGGATGCTCGTTACGCTCGCTGCGCGCGACGCAGAATGCTCCTCACGCTGCGATTCACGCTCACGCGCGATCGACCAGCCGCTCCGCAGGCTCCGGCACGCTCGCCTTCACCGCCACTCCCAGCAGCGGGTCCTGGCCGTCGGTCTCTCCGGAGGCCTGCGCGATCCGGATGCTCTCCGAGAGGCCGTCGAGGTCGGATAGCACCTGCCGTTCGGTGAGCGGCTGGATCAGGGTTCTAAGCGTCAGCGCCGCCCCCACCCAGCGTGGCGCCCAGAGCCGCGCCGCCCTGCGCTGCACTCCGCGCTCGATCGCGTCGATCGCCTTCGGCAGCGGCGCCGGGTTTGCGAGGAACGAGGGCATGCGGCTGCGCACCGATTGTGCGGAGGGCTGGGAGAAGGCGTTTTTGACCAGATCGGTGTCGATGAAGCCGAAGTAGGCGCAGCCGACGCGCGCGCCGGTGGGGGCGAGCTCCATTCGCAGCACGTTGCTGAGCGCCTCGACGCCCGCCTTGGTCGACGAGTAGGGGCCCATCATCGGCGCGTGGGAGGCGGCGGCCAGCGAGGCGATGTTCAGCAGGTAGCCCCTGCTCTTGACGATCTCCTCGACGAGCGCGCGGTCGGTCCGCCACACTCCCATCAGGTTGACGGCGAACGTCCTCTCGACCTGGTGGATCGGGGCGCTGCGCAGCGGTCCTGTGAAGGAGAGGCCGGCGTTGGCGATCCCCACGTCGATCCCCCCGAAGCGCTCGACCGTCTCGGCGACCGCCGCCTGCAGCGCGTCGAAGTCGCTGACGTCGGCCTCGATCGCGATCGCACGCGGCCCGAGCCGCTGCGCGAAGGCGTGCAGGCGCTCCGGCTCCAGCCCGACCAGTGCCACGTTCGCGCCCCGCGCGTGCATCCGCTCGGCGGCGCCCGCGCCGATGCCCCTGGCCGCGCCGGTCACGAATACGGTCTTGCCTCTCACATCAAACGTGGCTGCGGCCATCTTCCCTCCTCGGGGTGGGGGCCTGCTCGGGGCCGGCCCGCGGGGGCCTGGCCGGTGCTGGGCCTGCTCTGCGATAACGCTCGCTATCAAGTGTTGCAGATCGGGCGGGACGCGGGACGCGGGAGCGGCCGCGCTCAGCTGCTGCCGAACAGCGTCAGCTCCGGCTCCCGCTCGCCGCGCAGCACCTCGACGTCGAGCTCGACGCAGTCGATCCCCTCGGCCTGCGCCATCACCCGCGCCTGCGGCTTGATGCTCTTGGCGGCCAGGATGCCGCGGCAGGATCGCATCTCCGGGTCGCGGCGGATCCGCTCCAGGTAGCGCGAGAGCTGCGCGACCGCGTCGATTCCGGCCACCCGCTTGACCTCGATGGCGACCCACCGCTCCTCACCGTCCCTGCACATCAGGTCGACCGGGCCGATGTCGGTCGGCCACTCGCGGCGCACCAGGCGCATCCCCTCCCCGCAGAAGTGCGGCGCCTCGCAGAGCAGATCCTGGATCTCGCGCTCCACTCCCTCCTTGGCCAGGCTCGCGCCGGTGTCGATCTCGTGCTCGCTCTCGGAGATCACCTCCGAGATCGCGATCTCCATCCGCTCGGCGCCCGCATCGCGGCGCACCGCGATCCGCGTGAGCGATCCCCGCCCGTCGCGCTCCTCTTCAAGCACGGTCGGAGGGGCCATCCAGTTGATCGGCTTGACGCTCGGGCTGCCGCCGTCGGCCCACACCATGAAGGCGCCGTCGGCCTTGCACATCAGAAGCCGCACCGCCTCGCCCAGCACGGTGCTCGTGCGGCCGGCGTATGAGACCTCGCAGCGGGCGACGATCAGGCGCAAGGGCGCAGCATATGCCGAGCGTCAGATGGGGCCGCTCCGCGGCGGGGCGCCGGCGGCTGGCGCGACCCCCGGCCGGTCAGGCGAGCCCCCAGAACGTCTGCTCCCGGTATACGAGCGGATGCAGGTCCGGCTGCGCCTGCGCCTCGCAGACCAGCCCGATCACGATGATGTGATCGCCGGCGCTCACCAGCTCGTGGACCTCGCAGACCAGGAAGCTCTGGGCGCCGCCCAGCCGCGGCAGGCCATGCTCTGCGCGCCACTGCACGCCCGCGAGCTTGTCCTGTCCCTTCTGGGCGAAGCGGAGCGCCAGCGCCTCCTGGCCGCGGGCGAGGATGTTGATCGCGTAGCGCCCGGTCCGGCGGATCAGCTCGAGCAGCTCCGAGTGGCGCTCAAGCGAGACGAGCACGAGCGGCGGCTGCAGCGAGAGCGAGCAGAGGGCGCTCACGGTGCTGCCATGCGGCCTGCCGTCGCAGCAGGTGCTCACGACGCTGACCGGCTGCGGGACGCTGCCCAGGACGGCCCGGAAGCGCTCGCTGCTGATCGGCTCGGGTGCGGCGCTCATCGCGCGGCGCCCCGCGGCCGGTGCGCTCGGGCGCGGGCTGCCGGCCGCCGCGGAGCGTCGGTGCACCGCACCGTCGTGCGCGCGAGCGCGTGGCTGCCGTCGGAGAAGGTGAAGCTCGCCGCGAACGGGAAGCCGGCGCGCGGGCAGCGCGGCGGCAGCCTGATGCCCCGTGGCTTGAAGGCGAAGGTGATGCCGCCGGCGCGCTTGAAGTAGGTGACTTTTTCGGGGCCGATCGTCGCGTGCATGCGCAGGACAGAGACGTAAGGGGCGCCCGGCAGGGTTTCCACCAGCGGCACGCCGATGCTGACAAGGCCCCCGAACGGTTCTGAGGCGGAGAGCAGCTGGCCGGGGAAGATAACGTCTGTGAGGACCGGTTCGCGGCCTTCGGCGAAGAACAGCAGCGAGAAGTGTCGCCCGTGGAACGGGGCGCGGAAGACGGTCACCACAGAGCTCTCGTGGACGGGGGTCTGCCCGAGCATCACCCCGGTCTGCACGACGCCGTAGCCCATCACCGAGTCGGCGGGGCAGGCGCGCGGGCCACCGGCTTCGAGGGCGGCCGGCTCGCAGCTGGCCAGGCCCATCTCGCTCGTGTAGACGCCGATGTCCGCGGGATAGCGGAGCTCCACCTGGGTGAGCGGCGGCGGGATCGGCCCCGAGGCGGTCCTGAAGGCGAAGCCGAACTGCAGGGTCGTGCGCCGGCCGAGGCGGTAGGGGTGAAAGGAGGCCGACAGCGTGGCGCTGGTGATCCCGGCGCCGGCCGTCACGGTGGAGGCCCGGCCGCCGGCCGTCACGGAGGCCCGCCCGCCGGCCGCCCCCGCGGTGCCCGGCGCGGCTGCGAGCAGCGCCGTCAGGGTGCCCGCGAGGATGCCTCCCAGCCTCGCCATCAATAGTGCAGCGTACCCGTGGTGTGAAGGGTGAGCCGGTTGTCGATCCGGTTGAAGGTGCCGTAGACCTGGGCCTGCCCGTGCGCGCGGCGGTAGCGGCCGGTGCCGCCGGTGACGACGATGCTGCCGGCGAAGCTTTCGTAGTGGCCGCTGCCGTGCGCGACGGCGGAGCCGTGGCCGCGGATGCTGCCGCCGGCCGCCTGGATCACGTAGCGGCCGCTGAAGCTCGCTCCGAGGCGCATGTGCACCCGCATCAGGCCGGGCAGCGTGCCCGTGGCGCGGCCGGTCTCGTAGAAGACGTTGACCGTGGAGGAGACGTAGTGAAGGCTCGCATGGTCGGTTGCGTGCAGAGTTCTCATGTGAGGCGAGGACGCCTCGCCGCTCGGCGGCCACGCGAGCGCGGCGAGCGCCGCGAGCAGCGCCGCCAGGGCGGCCGCCGGTCGGGCGCTCGGCCTCCTCGGCTTGTGTGTGGTGATCGTCATGGTGCGCCTCTCCTTCGTCGGTGGTGCCTGTCGCTCGGGGTGGCTATGGCTCGCCCAGCGCGAGCGCGGGCGATACTCGCGAGGCGGCGAGGATCGGCGCGGCCGCCAGGCTCGCGGCTATCACTATGACCGCTGCGAAGATGGCCAGCGGGCGGGCTTCGGCGGGGATGGCGGCTACGGGGAAGCCGGTCACGCCCGCCAGGTAGCGGTCGATGATCGCCTGCCCGTAGAGTCCCATCGCGGCGCCGGTGACGCTGCCGGCTCCGAGCATGAGCACCGCTTCGGTGAGCATGATCGCCCGCAGCCGGGAGCCCGGAACCCCGCAGAGCCGCAGGCCCGCGATCGCGGTGCGCCGCTGCCAGATCGCGGAGGCGAGCGCGGTCGCCATCGCCAGCGCCGCTGCGGCCAGCAGCAGCATCGAGATCTCCGCCAGCCGTGCGAGCCCTTCGCCGGCGAGCGTCTCGATGCTGTGCTGCAGCGCGCCCGAGGTGCTCGCGCTCAGCCCGCTGCCGCGCAGCGCGACGCGCACGTGCCGCTCCAGCGTGCCGAGGTTCACGCCGGCCCGGGGGGTGAGCGCGAGCGCGGTCGGCGCGTCGCTGCCCCACAGCCGCCGGTACTCGCCGCTGCCGAGGATGATCGCGCCCGGGCTCCATGCGAGGTTCGTGGTGAGCGCCGCGATCCGCAGCGTCACGCTCCCGCTCGGCGTCGGCAGGGCGATGAGGCCGCCCGGGCCCGTGTGCTGCGCCTGCGCCATCTGCCGGGATACGACCGCCCATCCGCCGGCGGCCAGGCGCCGGGCGGCCAGCGCGGGCGAGCCTGCGACCGTCTGGGAGGCGAGCAGGCGCGCGACGTGGCCGGGCGGGCGGGCGATGATCCAGACGCGGCGCCCGTCGAGCTGGTCGAAGCCTCCCTGCAGCGTGGCGATCTGTCCCACTCCGGGCAGCGCGGCCAGCCGGGCGCGCACGCCGCCGGCGTCGAAGGGGGAGACCGCCTGGTAGTCGGCGGGCGTGGTGACCCAGATCGGCGCGTCGGCGGCGTAGCTGTGGGCGAAGCCGGAGATGCCGGCCGCAAGGTCGGCGCGCGCGCCGCCGAGCGCGATGCTGCCGAACAGCGCGAGCGCGCCGGTGGCGGCGAGCGCGAGGCTGCGCACCGTGGTTGCCTGCAGCGAGCTGAGCGCCACCGGCAGCACTGTCAGGCTCTGCCTTCGGGAGGCGATGATCGTCCCGAGACCCAGCACCGCGCTCAGTGCGATCGGCACCGTGCAGACCGTCGCCAGGGCGATCAGCGCGCACGCGATCAGCGCGAGCGCGGGGGCCGCCGCGAGGATGGCGCTCGCGGCGGCGAGCATGGTGAGCGCCGCCAGCGCGGAGATCCGCCGGGGGATCCGTCCGAGCGCGTTGCCGGGGACGCCGTCCTCTTCGTAGACGCCGTCGAAGGGGTTGGCGCGGCGCAGGTCTATGAGCGGCGTCGCGCAGGCCAGCGTGGTTCCGGCCAGCCCGGCGGCCACCGCGAGGATCAGCGCGGCTCCTTGCACCGTGCTCTGCGTGCCGAGCGTGAACGCCTCGGAGAGGTAGCGGGTGGAGGCGTGCAGGACCGTGTGTGCGAGCAGGTAGCCGCCGAGCACGCCGAGCGCGCAGGCGGCGGCGCCGAGCAGCAGCGCCTGGAAGAGCGCCATCTCCACGATCGCGCTGCGGCGCATGCCCATCACGCGCAGCTCGGCGATCACGCGCCGGCGCTCCGGTGCGGTCAGCAGCATCGCGGTCGTGGCGAGCAGCACTCCGAGCAGCGCGCTGATCGTCGCGAACAGGCTGCTCGCCTGATCGCTTGGCCGCAGCGCCTCTTCGAGCAGCCCGACGTCCTGGTTGGCGGCCGCCACTTCGATCCCGCCGCCGGCCAGGCGGGCGAGCTCGGCCCGCACGGCGCGCCGGCGTCCCGGTCGCGCCTCGACCAGGATTCGCGAGATGCGCCCGCGCATGCCGGCGAGCCGTTGCATCTCTTCCAGGCCCATCACCGCGACGGTGGTGTCGGCGAGCGCGCCGAACGCTTCCGGGCCGAGCACGGCGGAGATGGGCAGGCGCGAGGAGCGCCCGTCGAGCTGCAGCGTCGCCTCTTCTCCTTCTCGCAGGCGCCCTGCGGCGGGGAGCCCGAGGCTCGCGGCGGTGCGTGCGCTCAGCCCGATCCCGCTCGCGGTGAGCGTGGCGCGCGGGATCGTGCGCGAGAGGCCGTCCATGAAGACGAGGTTCAGCCCGGCGCCCGCCAGATCGACGCTCGCGGTGCGCCCGTCCGCGGAGCGCAGGTAGGCGCTCTCTTCCAGCAGCGGCACGGCGGCGCGCACTCCCGGCAGCCGCTGCGCCCGGGCGGCCAGCCGCTCGGGCATGCCCTGCGGGCCGCGCGCGTGCAGCTGCAGGCTCGCCGGCCCCGTCACCGTGTGGACGGCCTGCGCGGTGGAGTTGGAGATGCTCGCGCCGGCCACGATCGTCGCGAAGACGAGCGCGACGGCGATCGCGACGCCCGGGCCGGCGAGCAGCTCCGCGACCGCGTGGGTGCGCAGCCAGCGGCGGTAGAACCAGATCAGCGCGTAGGGGCCGACGAGCATGCTCGCACCCGCCGGCCCGTGCGGCGGTCCCGGCCCGCCCGGCAGCCGTGGCCCTCCCGGCGGCTTCGGCGCCAGTCCCGTCCGCTGTGGCGGGACTTCGGCGAGAGGGGTTCCGCTCCCCGTCTCCATCACGCCGGCGCGGCGCGCCGCAGCGGCAGCACCTCGGCCAGATCGGGGGTGAGGCGGCCTTCCAGGCACCCGTCGCTGAGGGTCAGCGCGCGGTCGCAGCCGGCGAGTGCCGGCGGCTCGTCGGTGCTGGTGAGGATCGCCATGCCCTCGTCCGCGAGGCGGCGCAGCAGTCGTAGGATCGGGTCGCGCTCGTCCAGATCGACGCCGGCGGCGACGTCGTCCACGAGCAGCAGGCGCGGCTCGCTGGTGAGCGCGAGCGCAAGGCGCGCGCGTGTGGCCGCGGCGGCGGGCAGCGAGCGCAGGCGCCGCTCGGCGCAG
>DAHVAB010000349.1 GCA_027314825.1 Solirubrobacterales bacterium | reverse complement strand
GGAGGTGGTGGAGGCGGTGCGCCAGCAGCGCTTCCACGTCTGGGCGGTGGAGAGCGTGGAGGAGGGGATCGAGCTGTTGACGGGCGTGCCGGCCGGGCGGCGCGAGGCCGATGGCTCCTACCCGAAGGGCACGATTCACGGCAGGGTGCAGGAGCGCCTCGAAGGGATGGCGAGCGCGATCAGGGCGCTGGCGGGAGGAAACAGCTCTGACCACTCCGACCGGCCTCCGGCCCGCCGCTGAGCGCCCGTCCGCGGACGCCCTGCTCGACACCGCGGCGGCATCGTGGCTCGGCCGGGCCAGGATCGCACGATCGGACCGTTGGACCAAGCGCCGCCGCCGCGGAGGCCGGCGTGAAGCTCGCGCGCGGCCTGCGAACGGTCGCCGCCACCGACGCCCTCGTGGCACTGCGGCGCGGCCTGCCGGCGGTGACGCTCGCCTCGGTCGATGAGACGGGGTTTCCGGCCAACTACCACTGGCCGAGCGACACGCCGGAGAACATCAGCTGGCAGACGGTGGAGGACGCCTTCGCGGTCACCGAGCGGCTCGTGCGCCGCGCCGGCTGCGGCGCTCAAGCTCGCGGCTGAGCGTCTGCACCGAGCGCTCCAGCTGGGAGATGGTCGCATCCTCGACGCGGGCGATGCCGACCGTCCTGTTCAGCCAGGCGTTGATCTCGCGGTGGCTCATCCCCTCGCTGCGCTGCATCTCCGCCACGAGCCTGCGCCGCTCCTCGCGCAGATGCCTGCGCCGTTCGAAGGCCGGCTGCTCGGGCGGCTCGCCGTCCGCTGCGCCCGCGCCCCGCCCGCGCCCCCGGAGAGCGCCGCTGTCACCGCGGCCGTCGCCGGCGCCGGCGGCCCGAAGAGGGTCATCTGGGGGGCGAACTCCGCGCTCAGCGGGACGAACTCGGCCTCCGGGGAGCGCTCCGTGCGAAGCCGCTCGCCGTCTCGCTCATCGAAGCCCTCCTGCTCATCGGGCCGCCGCAGCGCGCGGCGCATCTCGTGCTCGACCTCGGAGGCGTGTGTGCGCAGCACCGGGTCGGCCGGGAGGTAGACGAAGCTCGGCTCCGGCGGGCGGCCGGGCAGGGTTCGTACGAAGCGGCCGACGATCTGGCGGAAGATCAGCGCGGTCTTGGCCGCGGTCGCGTAGACGCCGACCCGCAGGCGAGGGATGTCAACTCCCTCGGAGACCATGTTGACCGCGACGATCCACGGATCGCGCGAGCCTCTGAAGGCGGCGAGCTTCTCGGCGGCCCTGGACTCGGTGTGCAGGACGACCAGCGGCGCGCGCCCGGTCTGCTCGTGCAGCAGCGCTGCGATCCGGCGGGCGTGGCTCGCGTCGGCGGCGACGGCCAGCCCGCCCGCGTCGCGATGTCCGGCCTCCCGCAGCGCCCGGAGCTTGGCATGCGCCTCGCCGATGATCCGGGGCATCCCGTCGGGCAGCTCCGTCGAGATCGCCGTCCGATAGCGCCTGCTCGCCTCCCTCGCCGTCAGGACCGTCTCGAAGGACGATTCGATCACGTCCTCGCCGCTGCGCCAGGAGAGCGAGCCGTCGAAGGTGATGAACGCGACCGGCCGGCAGATCCCGTCGCGGACGGCGTCCGCGTAGGTGTAGGAGACGTCGGGCACCGCGAGCCCGTCGGAGTCGTAGCGCACGCCCGGGATCGGGGTGGCGTCGGAGCGGAAGGGAGTGCCGGACAGCAGCAGCCAGCGCCACGCGGCCGAGAAGGCACCCGTGAAGGCCGAGCCCCAGGCCAGCTCCTCGCCGAGATGGTGAGCCTCATCGGCGATCACCAGCGTGTCCGGGCTGGCCTGGGAGGCCCACGCCGCCGGGTCGGAGGCGATCCGCGCGTAGGTGACAGCGACCCCGTGGAAGTCGCGCGGCGGCCGCGCTCGCGCCGCGTCGGGCTGCAGCTGCACGTCGAGCGCCGCCGCGGCGGCGGCCCACTGGCGCGTCAGCGGCGCGGTCGGGCAGAGCACCGCGACCGAGCCGACCGCCCGCGTGCGCAGCAGCGTGCGCGCCAGCTCCAGCGCCGGACGGGTCTTGCCCGCCCCTGGTGCGGCCGAGATCAGAAACGGGTCGTCGTGCCAGCCGTCGAGGCGGGCGAGCGCGTCGCGCTGCCAACCGCGCAGCGGTGGTCTCCGGGAAGCCGTCAAGCGGCCCGGCATCCTCTAACACGGCGCGGACGGATCGCGATGGTTGCGATACGCACGATTGCGGGGCCGGCCGTCGCATGCGACGGCCGGCGAGGTCGCGCATGCG
>DAHVAB010000348.1 GCA_027314825.1 Solirubrobacterales bacterium | reverse complement strand
GGGCCCCTCGGGCTCCTCCGCCTCCGTGACCTGCGCGACTTCCGTGGCCTGCGCGGGCTTTGAGATGTCCTCCGCGGGCTTCGAAGCAACCACGCGGCCGGCCCGGCGCCGTCGCCGGAAGAGGCGTGCGAAGAAGCCGGGCCCGCGCCGCCGCTCCTCTTCGGGGCCGCTCGAATCGGCGTCCGCGCTGGCCGGCGCTGCCCCGGCCTCTGCCGTGTCTGTCTGCGCGGCCCCGGTGTGGGCCTGTGCCTCGCCGATGCCGGCGGCGTCGTCGGTCCCGACCGCGTCGGCCGCCGCGGCCCCGGCCTCGGCTCGCGCCGCAGCGGGGTCGGCCGCCGCCTGGCCGCGGAGAGCCGGCTCGTCTCCGTCGTGGCCGTCCGGGGCCGAAGACGCGCCGGCGTCCGGTGGCTGCGGCAGCTCGCGCCGGATCGTGAGGGTCACCTTCGTGCCCCAGCCCGACTGCTCCAGGTCGACCCTGCCCTGAGCAGCCTCCGCCTCCCATTCGACGGTCTGCTCGGGCCTGGTCTTGGTGATCCGGATCTCCCCGAACGCGCCGAGATGGCGCGCCAGCGCCGCCGGATCGCTCAGCTCCGCCCACAGCTCCGGCGCAGACTTCACGAGCTTGCGCTGCACCTCCGAGGAGACCATCGTCGAGGGATTCGAGCGGTGCGGCCGGACTCCTTCGCGCGCAACACCGGCCCCGAGCACGGGCCCCGGATAGACGCGAACAGGAACTTCAGTATATGAAAGTTTCGCTATCGAAAGTTTGGATTGCTATAGTAATGTATCCATGAGCGTGGGGCGGAGATTCGTCGGGCGCAGAGGCGACCTTCATACGCTCCAGCGTGAGCTGGAGGCCGTGCGTGAGACCGGCGAGGGCCGGCTCGTGTGGATGTATGGCCGACGTCGCGTCGGGAAGTCCCGTCTGGTCGAGGAGATGGCGGAGCGCTCAGGGCTGCCGTACCTCTTCTTCCAGGCTCCTCGCCGGCCGATTGCAGACAGCCTGCAGCGATTTCGCCGCGCCCTCGCCGATTCGGAGCTGCCGGCGGCTGCGCTGGTGCGCGAAGGCGCCGCGTTCGAGACCTGGCCTGCGGCGCTCGCCCTCGCCGTGCAGGGTGCCACGGCGCAGCGGCCCGCGATCGTCGTGATCGACGAGCTGCCCTACCTGCTGGAGCGCGACGACGGTCTGGCCGCCGATCTTCAGCAGGCGTGGGATCGCGAGCTGGCGCGCCGCCCGGTGTTGCTCGTCTGCGTCGGCAGCGACATGCGCATGATGGCAGCGCTCACCGCGTATCCGGCGGAGCTGTTCGGCAGGCCGACCCGTGAGATGCGCGTGGAGCCGTTCACCCCGCGCGAGATAGGCTCATTGGCGGGCGTGGGGGCGGCGGAGGCCTTCGAGCGGTTTCTGATCGTCGGCGGCCTGCCTCTCCTGGCGCGCTCCTGGCCAAGCGGGCTCGGGCGACGTGAGTACCTGGAGCGCACGCTGGCCGATCCGAGCAGCGCTCTGCTCACCGACGGTCTGCGGATGCTCGACGCCGAGCTGCCGAGCGAGCTGCGAGCCAGAGATGTGCTTGAAGCGATCGGCCACGGCGAGCGGACCTTCACCGCGATCGGCGCCCGCAGCGGCCTGGGCAGCAGTGCCGGCCTCGTCAGAGCGCTGGAGACGCTTCTGAGCAAGGGGATCATCACCGCCGAGCTGCCGTATGCCGCGCCGCCAGGGCGCAAGAGCAGGCGCTACGCGGTCGCCGACCCATACCTGCGTTTCTGGCTGCGCTTTCTCGCGCCGGCCATCGACGAGGTCGATCGCGGTCGCGGCGACCTGGTCCTTGCGCGGCTGCAGCGTGACTGGCAGGCCTTCGCCGGCCGCGCGGTCGAGCCGGTGCTGCGCCGCAGCATCGAACGCCTGCTTCCCGACGATCGCTTCGGCGCAGCCCGCTACGTCGGCTCGTACTGGACGCGCAGCAACGAGCCGGAGGTCGATCTTGTCGGTGCGCCCGATCCGGAGCCGCGCGCGGTCTCCTTCGTCGGCTCGATCAAGTGGCGCGAGAGCCGTCCCTTCGATCGTGCCGACGCAGAGCAGCTGATCGTTCGCCGTCAACAGGTGCCCGGTGCCGGGAACGCCCTGCTGGTCGGTGTCTCACGCAGCGGCTTCGCGGCTGACTCTGGTCTCGATTTGGCTCTCTCGCCCGAGGATCTGATCGAGGCCTGGCCGCAGCCGTGAGGGGCCGATCGGGCCGTGGCCGCAGCCGTGAGGGGCCGATCGG
>DAHVAB010000347.1 GCA_027314825.1 Solirubrobacterales bacterium | reverse complement strand
GCGTCGGCTCCTTCGGCGACACCAAGCGTATCTGGGGCGCAGCCGTCAAGCGGGAGCCAAAGGGGATCGACACCCTGTGCCGGCAGATCGGCGCACGCGACTATCGGGTCTTCGCCGGCATGGTGAGACGCGACCAGTGGCCGTGGTACGGGCGGCTCTTCTTCCGGGCGCTCGGCGGGCGCTTCGGCGACAACCGCGACTGGCAGGCGATCGATGCCTTCGCAGCCAGTATCGCCGCCGCTCTGCACGAGCCCGCGGCGGCGTAGTCACCCGCGCTCAGGCGGCCGGCAGATCACTGGGCAGCGGGACCTCCTGGGGCGGGCGACCCTCGCCGCCCTCCTCCCACGAGCCCCACGCTTTGCCGTCACGTCCTTCATGCTCGCCGTGGCCACCGAGCGCGAGCAGGACGAGCCGTCCCGGGCCGCGGTTCAGCAGCTGGCGGCGCATCTCGGCAGGCACCCTCGCCACCTGCCATCGCGAAAGCGCCTGCTCCCCTCCCTCCAGCATGAGCGTGAGCTCGCCCTCCAGGACGAGGTAGGCCTCCTCCTGGCGCTCATGCATGTGCACGCGGCTGCGCTGCCCGGGACGCATCGTGATCAGGTTCATGCCGAACGAGGTGATGCCCAGCTGCCTGCGCAGCGGCTGGAATGTCTCACCGCCGTCAGGATCGAGCGCGACCACTTGCACGTCCGTGTCAGCCACGGACTCACCCTACAACAGTCACACCCCGGCGGCGACGCGCTCCGGCTGCTCATTGCCGAACTGTGCGGCGACGCGGCGGGCCGTGCTCCTGGCGTGCCTGGTCGTGCTGAGCGCGCCCAGCAGCAGGACACAGACACCGCAGCCGACCACGATCCACCATCCCACGTGGGCGGTGTGAATCGAGTGCAGAGCAGCCGCGCCACCGACGCTCGCGGCAGCCACCGCGCCAACGATCGCGACGCCGATCGTCTGGCCAACCTGGCGGGAGGTGGAGGCGACGGCCGCGGCGACGCCGGCCTGGGCGGGCGGCATGCCGGCCACCGCCGTATCGGTGATCGGCGCGTTGACCATCCCGAAGCCGATCCCGAAGAGCACGTATGCGATCAGGAGGGTCGCCGTGGAGGTGGTCGTGCTCAGGCCGGTGAGCATCAGGCTGCTCGCGGTGATCCCGATCCCGCCGAGCAGCAGCGGCACCCGCGAGCCGCGATGGCCGGTGATCCGGCCGGAGATCGGCGCGCAGATGACCGTCATGCCCGCGATCGGCAGCATGTACAAGCCGGCCGAGAACGCGGAGAGCCCGCGCGCATCCTGTAGGTAGAGGGTGTTGAGGAACAGGAAGCCACCGAGCGCCATGAACGCCGCGACCGCGATCACGGTCGCGCCGGAGAACGGAAGGCTCGCGAAGAACCGGAGCTCCAGCAGCGGCTGCCATCGGCGGCGCTCATAGCGGATGAGCGATACGAGGGCGGCCGCCGCCACGCCGAACAGTCCGAGGATCTCCGCCGAGAGCCACCCGCTCGCGGGACCCTCGATGATCGCGTAGGTGAGGCTCGCCAGCAGCACGATCACCAGCGCCTGTCCGACCGGATCAAGCCGCCGTGGGCGATCGGCCCTGGACTCCGGCACGAACAGCGCGGTCAACACGACGGCTACCAGGCCGATCGGGACGTTCACCCAGAAGACCGAGCGCCAGCCCACCGTCTGCACGAGCGCGCCGCCCAGCACGGGGCCGAGCGCCATGCTCACGCCGATCGTCGCGCTCCAGAAGCCGATCGCCTGGGCCCGTTCCCGCGGCTCGTCGAAGACGTTGCGGATGATCGACATCGCGACCGGGGTGAGCATCGAGCCGCCGACGCCCTGCAGCATCCGGAAGGCCACCAGACCGCCGAGGCTCGGCGCCAGGCTGCACAGCAGCGAGCCGAGCGTGAAGAGCACGAGCCCGATCTGGAAGACCCGCCGCCGTCCGAGACGGTCTGCGGTCGAGCCGGAGAGCATCAGGAGGCTTGCGAGCACGAGCGTGTACGCATCGATCGTCCATTGCAGCCCGGAGATCGGAGCGTGCAGCGACCTGCCGATCGACGGCAGGGCGACGTTGACGATCGTGTTGTCGAGCCCGACGATCAGCAGCGCCATGCAGCAGATCGCCAGCACCAGCACGCGGCGCGAGCGCGGCAGGCCCGCATGGCTGCCCTGCGGTGTGGGTGGATGGCTCACCTCTCATTTATAGGCGACCGGCAGGTGTGGAGGGCGAGGCCGTCCGCGAGCCCTCGTCGCAGTCGGGCTCGTCCCGG
>DAHVAB010000346.1 GCA_027314825.1 Solirubrobacterales bacterium | reverse complement strand
TGCCCGCACCTCCCGATGGCCTGCCCCACCACCCGCTCCCGGAGCTCGACTCGCTCATCGACGGCTCGCTGCCCGACATCACGATCCTCGGGACGGGGGCGTGCTGGGCGCCGGGGGAGCGCGCAGCCCGCGCCGCCGCCGAGCGCTTTCTCGCCGATGGCGCCCGCGACTACGCCAGGATGCACGACCTCCTCGCCGAGCCTGCCGGCACATCACGTCTCTCCCCGTACCTCCACTTCGGCTGCCTCTCAGCGCGAGAGCTGGAGAGCCAGCTGGGCGTCGTCGAGGTCCGGGACGAGGTCGAGGACCGGGGCGAGGGCCGCGGCCGGGAAGGAGGCGGCGGCGACGGCCCGCGCGCGCTCGCCCGTCAGCTCTGCTGGCGGGACTTCTACGCCCACGTGCTGCTGAGGCACCCCGGCAACGCGCATGCCGAGCACCAGCCGCGCTACCGCCGCCGGATTCGATGGAGCAGATCCAGGCGCCGGTTCGACGCGTGGTGCGATGGCCGCACCGGCTATCCGCTCGTGGACGCGGCCATGCGCCAGCTCTCAGCCACCGGCTGGATGCCGGGCCGCGCGCGGATGGTGGTCGGCTCCTTCCTGGTCAAGGATCTCGGGATCGACTGGCGGTGGGGCGAGCGCTGGTTCATGCGCCTGCTGCTCGACGGCGATCAGGCGTCCAACAACGGCAACTGGCAGTGGATCGCCTCGGTCGGAGTGGACCCGCAGCCGGTCTCGCGGCGGATCTTCAACCCGACGTTGCAGCAGCGCCGCTTCGACCCGGACGGGCGCTACGTGCGCGCCCACGTCCCCGAGCTCGCCGAGGTCCCCGACGAGCATCTGGCCGAGCCGTGGAGCATGCCGGAGGAGCTGCAGCGGCGCGCGGGCTGCGTGATCGGGCGCGACTATCCGGCGCCGATCGTCGATCACGCCGCCGCACGGCGCGAGACGCTGGAGCGCTACGCGCAGGCGGCGGGGTCGAGGTGAGCGCTCCCGCCTGCCCTTCGGAGAGCGCCGCGCCCGACCTGCGCGCGCTCGCCGACGAGGAGCTGATGGTGCTCGTGCGGCGGGGCGAGGCGCAGGCGTTCGAGGTCGTCTTCGAACGTCACGCGGGCCCCGCCTTCTCGCTCGCATACCGGATGTGCGGGCTGCGCGCGCGAGCGGAGGAGGTGGTGCAGGAGGCGTTTCTGTCCCTGTGGCGCAGCGGCGGCCGCTACGACCCTGCTCGCGGCAGCGTCCGCAGCTGGGTTCTGAGCACCGTGCACAATCGCGCCGTCGACGCCTTTCGCCGCGATGGCGCCCGAGCGCCGGAGATCTTCGACGACGGCCTGACCGAGCGGATGCCGGCGGCGCAGCTGACCGAGCTGGAGGTCGAGCGCAACGAGCGCGCCTCCCGGGTGCGCTCGGCGCTGCTGGAGCTGCCCGAAGAGCAGCGAGAGGTGATCGAGCTCGCCTACTTCTCAGGATTCACCCATTCGGAGATCGCAAAGATGCTGGCGCTGCCGCCGGGCACCGTGAAGGGCAGGATGCGCCTCGGCCTGAGCAAGATGCGCGTGGCGCTCGCCGAGGGAGGCCTACCATGAGCGAGATCGAACGCACGCCCGGGACGCACGATTGCGGCGCCGATGCCGCGGCCTACGCGCTCGGCGCGCTGGAGCCGGCCGAGGCCGAGGCATACCGCCGCCACCTTGCGCAGTGCGCGCCCTGCCGAGCGGAGGTCGAGGCGCTCGGCGGCGTCGTGGACGCGCTGCCGATGGCGGCGCCCCAACATCCGGTGCCCGCGGGCCTGCGCGAGCGCGTGACCGCGGAGCTCCGCCGGGACGCGAACGGCCGCGCGCAGGCCGGCGGCGGACGCTGGTGGGCGGGCATGCGCGCGGGACGCCGGTGGGCAGGCATGCGCGCGGGGCGGCAGCGAGCGCGCCCGTCGGCTGCGACCGCGGCGGCGCGGCATGCGGCGCGCCCTCGGCGCTGTCCTGGCCACAGCCGTGGTCGTGGCGGTGGCCGTCGTGGTCGGGCTGCAGCTGGCAGGCGGCGGGACGGCCAGGGTGATCGAGGCGAGGGTGGCGGGCGTTGCCGGCAGCGCTCGGCTGCGGCTCCTCGGCGATCGCGGCGAGCTGATCGTCGAGCACCTGAGCCCGCCGGGACGCGGCAGCATCTACGAGGTCTGGCTGCAGTCAGGCTCCGCGAGCGCAAGGCCCACACCGGCCGGGGTCACCTTCGGCGTCGGGCCCGGCGGAGACGCGGAGGTCGGGCTGCCAGGCAGCATGCGGGGCGTCGGCAAGGTGATGGTCACCGCGGAGCCGGTGGGCGGGACGGCGGCGCC
>DAHVAB010000345.1 GCA_027314825.1 Solirubrobacterales bacterium | reverse complement strand
GCGCCTCGGCGACCATTCGATCTCGACGGCGTGCGAACGGGCCGACGTCAGCCGCGGCCAGCACCACCTCCGCGCCGCAGGCCGCCGCCAGCTCGGGCAGGGCCACATGCGGCGGGCTGCCATCCCCAAGCACGAGCAGCCGAGAGCCGGCGCCGGCCAGATCGCAGGCCAGCTCGGCCAGGCAGCCGAGCATGAAGCGGGTGCGCGGCAGCGAGCGGTTCGGTCCCCGCAGCAGCCGCCTCTCCAGGCAGAAGACTGCGAGCACATGCTCGTGCTCCGCGCAGGCCGTCCACAGCGCGGGGTTGTCGTGCAGCCGCAGCTCGCGGCGAAACCAGACGATCGCTGTCATGCCACAGCCGGTACGCAGAAGGTCCAAGCGCGGATCATTGCGGTCGCTCGCTCGATCATGGTGGCGCGGCTCAGCACGAGCCTGCGCGCAGCCACGCCACAGTGTCCCGCATCGCCCCGGGTCCAGATCATCGACTCCGAGAGAGCCAGGGCAGATCACCATGCGCTACAACCCCGGGGCATGATGCACGAGCGCCGTCGCGCCGCTGCCGCTGAGCTCAACGGGGCCGCTCCGCGAGGAGCATCTCGCTTCGCCGTCGCGCCGCTGCTCGCATGCATCCTGCTGAGCGCCTGTGGCGGCGGTGCCTCAGGCACGCCGACCCAGGGCACCGCCGCCGGCACACCGACCCAGGGCACCGCTTCCGGCACACCGACCCAGGGCACCGCCGCCGGCACACCGACCCAGGGCACCGCCGCCGGCACGCCGGCACCGCGGAGACGGGCCGGCCGCCTCCTCGACTGGCCGATGTTCGGGGGAGATCCGCAGCGCAGCGACGCGAGCGCGCGCTCGACGGGCATCACGGCCGCGAACGTGTCCCACCTGCGCCACGTTCATGTCGCGCTGCCGGGCACGGTCGACTCATCGCCCATCTATCTGCACGGGGTCGTGGTCGCCGGCAGGCGCAGGAACGCGATCTTCGCCACCACGACGTATGGCAGGACGGTTGCGATCGATGCCGCCAACGGGCGGATCCTGTGGACGTTCACGCCGCGCGGCTACTCCCGCTGGGCGGGCAGCTCGCAGATCACCACGGCCAGCCCGGTCGCCGGTCCCTCCCACCATTACATCTACGCCTCATCCCCGAACGGCGAGATCCACAAGCTCTCGATCGTCTCGGGCCGGGAGGCCGCGGGCGCCCGCTGGCCGGTCGCCATCACCCGTGATCCGACCCATGAGAAGATCGCGGCCGCGCTCAACATCGACGGCCGCTACGTCGTCGCGGTCACCGGCGGCTACTACGGCGACATCCCGCCGTATCAGGGCCATGTCGTGCTGCTCGATCGTGCGAGCGGGAGGATCGCGGCCGTGTTCAACACGCTCTGCGCCGGCAGGCGGCGGCTGATCGTGCCGAGCAGCTGCCCGGCCAGCGACTCGGCTATCTGGGCGCGTGCCGGCGCGGTCGTGGAGCCGGGAGGAAGGCGGATCCTGGTCGCGAGCGGCAACGGTCCCTGGAACGGGCGCAGCGACTTCGGCGACAGCGTGCTGCAGCTGAGCGTGCCCGGGCTGCATCTCCTCCAGGCTTACGCTCCGGCCGATCAGGAACGTCTCAACCTCTCAGACACCGACCTCGGCTCCAGCTCCCCCGCGCTGCTCGGCTCGGGCCGTGCGCTGATCGCCGGCAAGGACGGCGTGATCCGGCTGCTGTCGCTCTCGCGCCTCGATGGCCACCCTCCGCCGCGTCCTCACGGACGCCCCTTCCGTGGTCGGCTCGGAGGCTCCCTGCAGAAGCTGGCGCTCGCGGGCGGGGGAGAGCTCATCAGCACGCCCGCGGTGTGGCGTCAGGGGAAGGCGAGCTTCGTGTTCTTCGGCGGTGAACATGCCACCTCCGCCTACGCCTTCCGCGATGGCAGGCTGCATCTGAGGTGGGTGAGCGCCATCCCCGGCACGAGCCCGGTGCTGGCCGGCGGGCTGCTCTACGTGTATGACCCCGTGCACGGCGGTATCGAGGTCTACCGGCCCTCCTCGCCGCACCCGATCGCGCGCCTGCCCGGCGCTCCCGGCCACTGGAACAGCCCGATCGTCGTGGACGGGCACATCGTGGAGCCGGAGGGCAACGCCAACGCGCATGAAACGCGTGGCAGCCTGGAGATCTTCTCGGTGCGGTGAGACGCGTGCCATGGCCGCTCGCGCCGGCGTCAACCGGCGGCTCGTGGCGCGGCCGGGCCGGCGCGGCAGTGACGGCACGCCCGCCGGCGTCAACCGGCGGCGCGTGGCGCGGGCGGCCGGACCGGCGACGGCAGCGACGGCAGCTTCAG
>DAHVAB010000344.1 GCA_027314825.1 Solirubrobacterales bacterium | reverse complement strand
AAGGTCGGGATGCCGATCGTCAACGCAGCGGTCAGGGTGAGGTGGCGCGGCAGCAGGGGGTAGGCGTCGGAGCTGAGGCCGATCGTGAGGATCAGGAAGGCCGCGAACGCAGACTTGGTGACATACAGCTTCGCCACCCGTTGCAGGTTGCGCAGAGCCCGGCGCCCCTCGCCGACCAGCGCCGGGACCGCGGCGAAGTCGCCCGAGAGCAGGACCAGGTCGGAGACGCTGCGGGCCATCTGCGAGCCCGAGCCCTGGGCTATCGCCAGCCGCGAGGCCTTCAACGCCGGCACGTCGTTGACCCCGTCGCCGAGCATCGCCACGTAGCGGCCAGAGTCGTGAAGCGATTGGACGATCGCCTGCTTGCCCTCCGGGGAGATCCGGCCGATCACGGTCGCCTCCGCGGCGAGCTGCGCGAGCTCCTCTGCGCTCTCGGGCAGCCGCGAGCCGTCGATGGCCGCCGCGACAGGGATGCCCACGTCGCGGGCGATCGAGGCGACGGTGGCCGGCGCGTCGCCGGAGAGCACCTTCAGCTCCACGCCCTCGGAGAGCAGGAATGCGACGGTCGCCTCGATGTTCGGCCGCAGCCGCTCGGCGATCACCACGATCCCCACCGGCTCGGAGGCAGTCGGCGGAGTGTCGGTCTCGCTCGGCAGCGGCGCCGGGCTGCGGGCGAGCGCGAGCACGCGCCGGCCCTCCTGTTGATGGGCGCTCGCCTGCGCGGCCAGCCCGTCGAGCGCGAATCGCTCCGGTGCGCCCAGCAGGAAGGTCTCCCCGCCGATCTCGATCCCGCTCCAGCGACGGCGGGAGCTGAACGGCACCTCTGCGGCGACCGGCTCGGCCTGAGCCGGATATGCGGCGGCGATCGCTTCGATCGTCGCATTCGGAGCGGAGACGCTGGCCGCGACCCGTGCGAGGATGCGCTCCATCTCCGCTCCGCCGACGCCCTCCGCGGTGATCAGCGAGGCCACCCGCAGGGATGACTCGGTCAGCGTGCCGGTCTTGTCCACGCAGATCACCTCCACGGAGGCCAGCGACTCGATCGCGTTGAGCTGCTGGGCGAGGATCCCGCGCCTCGCCATCCGCACGGCCGCCGCGGCGTAGGTGAGGCTGATCAGCACGATCAGGCCCTCCGGCACCAGGCTCACGACGCCGGCCGAGGAGGTGGCGACCGCTTCGTGGATCGGAACGTCGCGGTGATAGAGCGACCAGATCAGCACCCCGCCGAGGACGAGCACGAGGCCCACCAGCGAGTAGAGCAGCCGGTTGACGGCTCTCTCCAGCGGCGAGCGAGGATGACGAAACGTGCGCGCCTGCCCGGTGATCCGCGCTGCGAAGCTGTCGGCGCAGACCGCGTGCACCTCATAGGCGCCGCCGCCTTCCACTGCGAAGGAGCCGGAGCGGACCTCCTCGCCCGCCCGCCGGGAAGCCGGCTCGGACTCGCCGGTCAGGATGGACTCGTCCAAGCGCAGCTCGACCGCATCCAGCAGCGTGCCGTCGGCAACCACCTGATCGCCGGCCCGCAGCCGCACCAGATCCCCGGCGACGAGGTCGGCCACCGGAGCCTCCCGCTCGATCCCGTCCCTGACCACGCGGGCATGGGGAGCGACCAGCAGCGCCAGGCGGTCGAGCGCCCGCTTGGCGCGGCCCTCCTGGTAGATGCCGATCCCGGAGTTGGCGAGAATGATGCCGAGGAACAGGGCGTCGCGCCATTCGCCGAAGATCAGGGTGAGCGCGCCGAAGGCTGCGAGGATCGCATTGAAGACGGTGAAGACGTTCGCTCTGACGATGCTCGCGTAGGAGCGGCTGGTGGCGGGCCTGGCGGGCCGGCCGGCCCTGCGCAGCCGCTTGACGGCCTCGGCCTCGCTGAGGCCGCTGGGAGTGCCGGCCGCGTGCTGATGGGCGTCTGGGAGCGTGGTTGCCATCGCCCCAGCCGATGCTATGCCGGCCGCGCCGCACGATCCTCGGTGATTGACGGCCGACCGCCTCGGGGGTTTGCCGCAGACGGCTGCCCGCGTTGCAATGGCGGTGGCGCCGTGGCGCGGCGCGCCGGCGGCTGCCTCAGTCGTGGAGTCTGAGCGCGAAGAGCGTGGCGGCGACAGAGGTCGCCAGGTTCAGGCTTGAGACGCCAGCCCGCATCGGGATCGCGAGGGTCATGTCGGCCCTCTGGAGCAGCGTCTCCGAGAGCCCCTGCCGCTCACTGCCGAAGGCGAGGATCGCGCGCGCCGGCACTCGCGAGGGCACGAGCGGCTCGCCGTCCGGATCCATCGCGACCAGCGGGCGGCCGCCCAGCGCCTGCGCCTGGGTCCAGATCACGGGCAGCGCGAAGTGCAGGCCGGCCGATCCGCGGATCGC
>DAHVAB010000343.1 GCA_027314825.1 Solirubrobacterales bacterium | reverse complement strand
GCTGGATCTCCTGATCTGAGGCCAGGCTCGAGAGCCAGACCGAGGCGCGCTCGGCCAGCGCATCCTCGATCCGCTCCGGGCTCACATACAGGTAATGGGCGTCGCGATCGTGGAAGGCGACGCTCACGTCGCTCCACAGGTCCGCGAGCGCGGCGCCGATCTCCTCCTCGGCGGCGACGATCGTCTCCACCCGCTCGCCGAGCAGGTCGAGCAGCGCGCCGAAGCGCTCGATCGGCAGCAGCTCCGCGATGTCGGGGCGCGACTCGCCCTCGCCGCCATCCGCGTCGAAGGCGCCGCTGATCGCCGCGATCTCCGCCGCCTCGCGGTGCTCGGCCGCCAGCTCCGCCGCCGGCGCCACCTCCACCCGCTGCGCATCGCCGAGCGAGCGCTGGGTGAACGTGGAGAACCAGCGCAGCGACTCGATCTCAATGTCAAACGTATCCACCCGCACCGGGTGCTCCTCGGTGACCGCGAAGAGGTCGAGGATCCCGCCGCGCACGGCGAACTGGCCGCGCTCTGAGACCTGGTCGACCCTCTCATACCCTGCGGCCACCAGGTCCGCGGCGCACTCCTGCAGGTCGATCAGATCGCCGGCGGCCAGGCGGAAGGAGTGGGGGCGAAGCGCCGGGTCCGGCACCTTCTCGGAGAGCGCGGCGGCGCTCACCACGACGACCGGCGGCTCCTGCTGCTCCTCCAGCAGCACGTCGAGCGCCGCCACCCTCAGCCCGACCAGGTGGGCGGGGGGCTTCAGATGCGACTCGTATGCCACGCCGCGGGAGGGGTACCAGCGCACCGGCCGCGGCTCCAGCCACGCCCGCAGGTCGGCGGCGAGATCGCGCGCCTGGCGATCGTCGCCCACGACGACGAGCGCCGGCCTGCCGCGATCACCCGCCCGAGCCTCCGCGATCGCCGCGACCACGAAGGCCCGCAGCGAGGCGGCGACGAAGGCGTGGCCTCCCTGCGCCGCCAGGCGGCCGATCGCCGGCTCGTGCTCGGCATGGGCGATGAGCTCCCTGAGCGCCATCAGTCGATCGCCCCGAGGATCAGCTCCTCGGCGGAGCGGCTCGCCCTCTCGACGAGCGCCGCCACCTCGGCGGCCGGCTCCCGGAAGCGGGTCAGCACGTAGGAGGCGACGATCTCCGGATCGGTGGAGTCGGGCCGTCCCACCCCGGCCCGCACCCGCCAGAAGCCGGGGCCGCCCATCTCGCGGCTGATCGACTTCAGCCCGTTGTGCCCCGCAAGGCCGCCGCCGAGGCGGGTGCGCACCTCGCCGAAGGGCAGGTCGATCTCGTCATGTACGACCAGCACCCGCTCGATCGGCAGGCGGTAGGACCCGCGCGCCGGCCCGGCGCAGCGGCCCGCCTCGTTCATGTATGTCATCGGCCAGAGCAGTGCGACCCGCGGGCCGCGGGCGGGGGCTCCCTGCGGCTCTGAGCCGGTGGCGGCGCGCCCCTCCGCCAGCCGGCCGCGAAAACGCTCGCGGCGCTGCGGGGGCAGTCCCCACCGGTCGGCCAGCTCGTCGAGCACGGCGAAGCCGACGTTGTGGCGGGTGCCCTCGTACTCGCGTCCGGGGTTGCCGAGGCCGACGATCAGCCAGTCGGCCACTGCGCTTGCGCCGGGGCGCAGCGGCTACTCCTCGCCGGCGCCCTCGGCGCCGCCGCCCTCGCCCTCGGCCTTCGCCTCCTCGCCGACCAGCGCGGTCTCGGCTTCGATTCCCGGCTCCGACTCGGCCTGCAGGCGCGGCGGGGAGAGCGTCGCCACGACGGTCTCCGGATCGTCGAGGATGTTGACGCCGTCCGGCGGCGCGATGGCGGCCAGCGTGAGCGTCTCGCCGATCTCCATCTCCGCGACGTCGTGGACGATCGACTCGGGGATCGCCGTCGGCAGCGCCTCGATGTTCACCTCGCGGGTGACGTGCTCCAGCACGCCGCCCATCTTCACCCCGGCGGCCTCCTCGGTGGAGGTCAGCTCCAGGGCGACCACGGCGTGGATCGCCCTGTCGAGGCGCACGCGCAGCAGGTCTATGTGGGTCGTATCGCCCCGGACCGGGTCGCGCTGAGCCTCCTTGACGACGACCGGGCTGGCCTTGCCGCCGTCGATCGCCAGGTCGAGCACGGCGCCCGCGCCGGCGAGCGCTAGGCGCAGCTCGCGCGAGTCCACGTCGAAGCTGACCGGCTCCTGCCCGCCGCCGTAGAGCACGCCGGGAATCCGGCCGGTGCGGCGCAGGCGGCGCGCCTGGCGGGAGCCGTCCGGCTTGCGGCTTGCGACGTCGAGCTGGGTGGTGTTCTTGGCGGCCATGAGGGTCGCTGACTCTAGCAGCAGAGGGGGTGCGGACGGCGGCGGGCGGGAGGGCGAGGGCT
>DAHVAB010000342.1 GCA_027314825.1 Solirubrobacterales bacterium | reverse complement strand
CCGGTACGGTCTGCTGTCATGGTCGACGCACCGGACATAGGGCTCGTGCGGCTGGGCGGCGAGCCGCCTGGCCTGGGATTTCTTGCGGAGTAGCATGGCCGTATGGCTGCCACCGCATCGCACATCACCACCGCCGAGCAGCTGCTGCGCATGCCGAGGGGGCTGGCGCGGCACGAACTGGTGCGCGGGGAGCTGCGGGTCATGAGCCTGCCGGGAGCCAGGCATGGGCGGCTGGTCGCCAACATCGCCGGCGTGCTCCGCGACCATCAGCGGGACACCGGGAGCGGTGTGGCATTCGGCGAGACCGGCTTCCTGCTCTCGCGCGATCCGGACACCGTGCGCGGTCCCGATGCCGCGTTCATCTCCAAGGAGCGTTTCGACGCGGTCGGCGAGACCGCCAAGCACTGGCCCGGAGCCCCCGACCTCGCGGTCGAGGTGATCTCGCCGAGCGACACCTTCGGAGAGGTCCAGCAGAAGGCGCGCGAATGGATCGCCGCGGGCAGCATCGCCGTGCTCGTGATCGACCCGGATGAGCGGACCGCGACCGTCTACCGCGCCGGCGGTGAGGCGCACATCCACGCCGAGGGCGAGACGGTCGACCTGGGCGACGCCGTCCCCGGCCTCACCGTGGCCGTCGCCGAGATCTTCGCCTGAGGGCCTGGGCTCAGCTGCCGGCCGGCCGCCGGAAGCGCTGTGACACTGTGCTACTGTGAATCACAGTGGCCAACATCACCGTATCCGTTCCCGACGAGGTCTACCGTGACGCGCGGGTGCGTGCCGCGGAACGGGGCAGCTCGGTGAGCGCGCTCGTCGCCGACTACCTGCGCTCGCTGTCGGACCGGGAGGCGGAGCTCGCGTGGCGCGAGGCCCTGTGGGAGGAGGTTCGCAGCCAGGTCAGCAAGGACTTCAAAGCGAGCGACAACCTAAGCCGCGAGGAGCTGTACGACCGTGCGGCTCGCCGCGCCGAAGCCGAGCAAGCGCGCGAACGTGCGGTTCATTGATACGAACGTCCCGCTCTACGCGGTCCTGCCCCACGAGGATGAACAGGCCAAGACCAAGCGCGCGAACGAGATCCTGCTGGCGGGAGAGATCGCGCTCTCCGTGCAGGTTCTGCAGGAGTTCTACACGCAGGCGACGCACGAGCGCCGGCCGGGCCGCCTCACACCTGAGCAGGCGACGTCGGCGATCGAGTCTCTCCGTCGCTTTCCCGTCCAGGACATCACCGTCGGCCTGCTGCTCGCCGCGACCGAGACCTCTAAGCGCTTCCAGATCTCCTACTGGGATGCGGCGATCATCGAGGCCGCCCGCGCGCAAGGCTGCGAGATCGTGCTCTCCGAGGATCTGGGCGACGGGCAGGACTACGGCGGCGTGCGGGTGCTCAACCCGTTCGCGGCGAGCTGAGCGGCGAGCGGGGCCAGCTCAGCCGACGGCGACCATCGCCTCCGGCCGCTCGCCGCCCTCGCCGGGGGCCGCGTGCACGAAGTCCCTGCCTCTGATCAGGGCGAAGGCGCAGATCGCTCCGACGAAGGCGATGCCGGCTGCGATCAGCAGGATCGTGCCGAAGGCTTCGGTGAAGCCGAGCTTGTAGGCGTGGCCGAGGGCGCCGGCGGCGGCGGGGGGGAGGGTGTGAAACAGCTGGTTGACTTCGCCTGACTGCAGGAGCGTCGAGAGGTGGCCGTGCGCCGCGCTCTGCACGGCCTGGGCGTGGCCGGAGGCGGCCAGGGCGCGGGCGGTGCTGCTCGTGACCTCATGCTCGAAGATCGCACCGAGCCCCGCGATCCCGGTCGCGATGCCGACCTGCCTGAACGTGGAGTTGATCCCGGAGGCCATCCCGCTTCGCGAGTAGTGCACGACCCCGATCGCAGCGGAGGCGAGCGGCGGGTTGATCAGGCCCACGCCGGCGCCGGCGAGGACGAAGCCCGGGATCAGCGCGGTCCAGCCGCTGCTCGCATCCACGACGGTCATCGCCGCGAGGCCCGCTCCGACCAGCAGAAGGCCTGCGCCGAGCAGCAGCCGCACGGGCATCCGCACCGAGAGCCTGCCGGCCAGCGGCGCCACGGCGAAGGAGAGAAGCGTCACCGGCAGGAAGCGCAGCCCCGCCTGCAGGGCGCTGTATCCGAGCACGTCCTGGATGTACAGGGTCAGATACAGGAACATCGCGAAGATCGACGCCGAGACGGTGAACGCGACGATGTTCGCGCCCGCGAAGGCCGGCTTGCGGAACAGGGAGAGGTCGAGCATCGGGCGCGCCTGCTTCGACTCGGCGACGACGAAGCCGGCGAGCAGCGCCGCAGCCCCCGCGAAACACCCCACGATCAGCGGCTTGCCCCACCCTTGCGACGCACCCCGGAGAAGGGCGAAGTT
>DAHVAB010000341.1 GCA_027314825.1 Solirubrobacterales bacterium | reverse complement strand
TCGGTCGAGTCCCGGGCGACGATCAGCTTGCCGCAGCGCTCGTGCGGGATGCCCCGCTCATCGCAGTAGCGGTAGGTGGCGGCCGCGCCCTCCACGCACAGGCGCGCCTTCGCCGAGCCGGGGGCATAGTAGATGCCGGCGTGTATCACCCCGGAGTTGTGGGAGCTCTGATGGGCGGCGAGCCGCTGCTCGCGCTCCAGCAGGCACAGCGAGAGGCCCGGATGGCGCCGCAGCGCCTCGGCGGCGACGGCCAGCCCGAGGATCCCGCCGCCCACGACCACCAGGTCGACCTGGGACGGGGGGTCGATCGACTCCTCAACGGGCACGCGTCACCGCCGCCGGATCGGCGCGCGAGAGCACATCGGTCCACTCACCGGCAGGCACACGTCATCATCCTCACACATGAGGATCCTGGTGACCGGCGCGAGCGGCTTCATCGGCTCCACGCTGATACCCCGGCTCGCAGCCGACGGACACGAGCTGCGCGCGCTCGCGCGCGATCCACGGCGGGGCGCCGCGCCCGGCGTGCACGTCGTGCAGGGTGACGTGGTCGCCGGCACCGGTCTGGCGGCGGCGCTCGACGGCGTGGACGTCGCCTACTACCTCATTCACTCGATGGAGGGGGCGCGCCACCACCAGGCGGCTGGCCGCGCGGCCGCGCACGATCCCGGCATGGCCGCGATCGACCGCTTCCACGAGCTGGAGGAGCGCGGAGCCGCCAACTTCGCCGCCGCCGCCCGGGCGGCCGAGATCGGGCGGATCGTGTACCTGGGCGGACCGCTGCCGCAGCCCGGCAGCGCATCGAGGCACCTGGCCAGCCGGCGGCTGGTGGAGCAGATCCTGCTGGGCGCCGTGCCCGGGTCGGTGGCGCTGAAAGCGTCGATCGTGATCGGCGCCGGCTCACGCTCCTTCAGGCTGCTGGTGCGTCTGGTGGAGCGGCTGCCGGTGCTCGCGCTGCCGGCGTGGCGCGAGTTGGCGACCGAGCCGATCGACATCCGAGACGTGATCGAGATGCTGGTCGCCGCCGGCGCCCGCGAGGCGGCGGCCGGCCGCTCCCTGGAGGTGGGCGGTCCGGAGATACTCACCTACGAGGAGATGATCCTGCGGATCGCGGAGATCATGATCGTCCGCCGGCCGGCGATCAGGCTTGGCGTTAACCTCACCCCGATCGTGGCTCGCCTGGCGGCGGCGATCGCTCAGGAGGACCCGGACCTGGTGCTGCCGCTGATGGAGAGCCTCTCCGGGGATCTGATCGCACCCGACGGGGCGCGGGCGGCGCGACTGCTGGACGTCCCGTTGCACTCCTTCGACTCGGCTGTCGAGCATGCGCTCGGCGAGTGGGAGCGCGTGGAGCCGTTGGCGGCGCGGTGAGCGCGGACCTGTCAACCAGCCGGCGCCATCTCTGGCGTAACCCGCGACGTGATCCGCGACGTGATCCGCGGAGTGACCCGCAGCACGACCCGCGACGTGATCCGGCGGCAGCCCTGAACCGCCGCCGCGGGGGCCAACCGGCATCCCGCCCCTGCGGCCGGTTACGGTTCCCGGACCGATGAGCGTAGTCACCGCCTCAATCCAGATCGCCGCGCCGCCGAGCAGAGTGTGGGATGTCGTGATGGATCCTCACCGCCTCGCCGACTGGGTGACCATCCACCGCGGCCTTCGCAACGCGGAGACGGGGCCGCCGCGCGTCGGGCTGCGAATGGAGCAGCAGCTGCACCTTCGCGGGGTGAGCATCGACGTTCACTGGAAGCTGGTCGAGTGCGTGCCTCTGCGCCGCGCCGTCTGGGAGGGGCGGGGCCCCGCCCGCTCGCGCGCGCGCACCGAATACGTCCTGCGATCGGAGGATGGCGATGCGACCCGCTTCGACTACCGCAACGAGTTCCATGCACCGCTCGGGCCGATCGGGGCGATCGCGAGCAGGGCACTGGTGGGAGGCATGCCCGAGCGGGAGGCGGAGCGCACCCTCGCGCGCCTGAAGGCGCTGCTGGAGTGAGAGTGACGCCGGCGGCACACTCCATCACGCCGGATCATCACTGCCGCCGCTCCAGAGGTGCAACAACGGTCTCGCGGAGAGCGCGACTCGTGATCCGTCCCATGATTGATGTAATGTGAGTTGGCATCGAAGTTGCATACTTGCATTCCCACCAAGGTGAGGTTCGATCGTGACCGACTTTCTTGACCAGAAGCGCCGCGAGATCAATGACCGTCTCGCGGAGCTTGCGCCGCTGATCGAGGAGTATCAGCAACTGGAGGCCGCCGCCGTGGCCCTGCAGGGTGTGGGCGATGGCGCCGCGCCCGCCCGCCGGCGTCCGGGCCGGCCGCGCAAGGCCGCCGCGGTCACGGCCGCCGCAGCCACGCCCGCGGCTCCGGCCGC
>DAHVAB010000340.1 GCA_027314825.1 Solirubrobacterales bacterium | reverse complement strand
CTTCGCAAGCAGCTCGCTGGTGCTCCCCTGCCGGCGCCGCAGGCGATCCTCGCCGCCGCGGTGGAGGGCGCGCAGGTCGATTTTGAGGCGGCGCAGGAGATCGAGACGCGGTACTTCGTGAGCCTCGCCACCGGGCAGGTGGCAAAAAACATGATCCAGGCCTTCTTCCAGACGCGGCGGGCCGGCCGCGCGCCCGGAGCCGCGTCGCAGGTGCAGCCGATCGGCAGGGCGGCGATCGCCGGCGCCGGGATGATGGGCGCCGGCATCGCATACGTCTGCGCGGAGGCTGGAATCGACGTCGCGCTCCTGGACGTCGACCTCGCGAGCGCCGAGCGTGGTCGTGGCTACGCAGAGCGGCTCCTGGCCAAGGCCGTCGAGCGGGGCCGCGAGCCCGCCGACGCCGAGCGGGTGCTGGCGCGGATCGCGCCGAGCGCCGATCCGGAGTCCGCGGCCGGCGCCGAGCTTCTGATCGAGGCGGTCTTCGAGGACGAGGCGCTCAAGCGCGAGGTGCTCGGGAGGATCGAGCCGCACCTGAGCCCCACCGCGCTTCTGGCCACCAACACCTCCTCGCTGCCGATAGGCGCGCTGGCCGAGTCTCTCTCGCGGCCGCAGGACTTCCTGGGCCTTCACTTCTTCAGCCCGGTGGACCGGATGCCGCTGCTGGAGATCGTGAAGGGGAGGCGGACCTCCGAGCAGGCCGTCGCGCGAGCGCAGGCGCTTGCGGTGCGCCTGGGCAAGACGCCGATCCTCGTCAACGACAGCCGCGGGTTCTTCACCAGCCGTGTGATCGAGACGTTCATCGACGAGGGCATCGCGATGCTCGCGGAGGGCATGCCTGCACCCTCGATCGAGCAGGCCGCCGCCCAGGCCGGCTACCCCGCCCCGGTCCTGCAGCTGGCCGACGAGCTCAGCCTGACGCTGCTGCGCGACATCCGCGAGGCGGCGAGGGCAGCCGTGCAGGCCCAGGGCGGAAGCTGGCGGGCGCACCCGGCCGAGGCGGTGATAGACCGCATGCTCGAACTCGGGCGCGGTGGTCGCGCCGTGGGCGCCGGCTTCTACGACTACGAGGACGGCAGGCGCGTGCGGCTGTGGCCGGGGCTGGCGCAGACGTTCGGCTCCGCCGCCCGCCCGGCGCCGCTGATCGACCTCTCGGAGCGGATGCTCCTCATCGAGGCGATCGAGGCGGTGAGGTGCCTGCAGGAGGGGGTGATCGAGTCGGTCGCCGAGGCGAACGTCGGCTCGATCCTCGGGATCGGCTTCCCGCGCTGGACCGGAGGCGTCCTGCAGCTGGTGAACGGGTATGACGGTGGCGTGGCCGGCTTCGTGAGGCGTGCCCGCGAGCTCGCCGGCTTCTACGGCGCGCGGTTCGAGCCGCCGCCCTACCTTCTCGAGCGCGCCGAATCGGGCGCGTCGCTCGCGGACCAGTAGCCCTGCTGGCTGCGCGGCCGAGCGGAGGCCGCCCGCACACTCGCTGCGCCGCGCCGGCGGTAGGGCCACGGTGCGCGGGCCCGACGCGGCGCTGTCATCGGCCGGCTTCGCCGGCCTCCATCCATTCCTTGAGCGTGAGCGCCTCCGGCGGCGGCGACGGCGCGGCGAGCGGGGCGGCGCCGAGGATCACGCGTCCGCCGACGCCGTCCAGCGAGATCAGATCGCCCTCGCGAAGGACGGTCTCGCCCAGCCTCAGCTCGCCGTGCTCGGCGTCGAGCGTGAGCGCTTCGGCGCCGCACACGCACGGTCGCCCGAGCCCGCGCGTGACCACGGCCGCGTGGCTCGTCTTGCCGCCCCGGAGCGTGAGCAACCCGGAGCAGGCGATGATCCCCTCGAGGTCCTCCGGGCAGGTCTCGGCCCTCACCAGCACGGTCTGCTCCTCCTTGGCCCCGCGAGCGACGGCGCTCGCGCTGTCGAAGACGAGCGCGCCGGTCGCGACGCCGGGGGAGGCGCCGATCGCCGTGGTGAGCACGGCTCCGGGCGCGAGCCGGGCGTAATCGAGGCTTGGCCTGAGAACCTGTTCCAGCGCTTGGCGGTCCACCCGGCGCAGCGCCGTGTCGCGATCGATCACGCCTTCCTGCGCGAGCTGTACCGCCGTGACGATCGCGGCCTCGGCGGAGCGCTGCCCGGCTCGCGCCTGCAGCAGCCACAGCCGTCCGCGCTCGACGGTGAACTCGAGCTCGCACATGTCGCCGAAACGCTCTTCGACCCTCCGGGCGATGGTCTCCAGCTGGGCGTGGCATTCGGGCAGGCGCGCTCGCATGTGCTGGAGGTCTTCGGTGTTGTGCGACCCGGAGACGACATCCTCTCCCTGCGCGCGGGCTAGGAAGTCGCCGTAGAGCGGCGTGCGCCCGGTGGATGGATCGCGCGTGAACGCCACCCCGCTGCCTGAACGCTCGTCGCTGTTTCCAAATACCATTGCTTGC
>DAHVAB010000033.1:299-13014 GCA_027314825.1 Solirubrobacterales bacterium | reverse complement strand
CGACTTGACGGTGCCGATCAGGCCGCAGCGGCGCCCGATCGCCTCCATCAGCGCCCGCACCATGAACGCGGTGGTCGTCTTGCCGTTCGTGCCCGTGACCCCGATCACGGCCAGGCGGCTGCTGGGGTCGCGATAGAACCGTGCGGCGGCGGCCGCCATCGCCCTCCTGGCCGATCCGACCAGGACCTCGGGGACGCCGAGCCCGAGCGGACGCTCGACCACCAGCCCGACAGCGCCGGCAGCGTGCGCCTGCGCGGCGAAGTCGTGGCCATCGCTGCGCTGGCCGGGCACACAGAAGAAGAGCGTGCCTGGACCGGCCTGACGGCTGTCATAGGCCAGATTCGAGATCTCGATGCCCTGGGGCGGACGCCCGATGACGCCGGCAGCGCCGGCGGGAAGGATCTGCTCCAGCCTCATCGCGCCTGAGTCTAGTTTTCGCCGCGGCGTCGCCACGCCGGAAGCTCATTCCAAGGCGAATCTCATTCCGGGGCGATGCCGAGGAAGGGCAGCGAGAAGGCGAGGATCTGGGCGACGGCGGGCGCCGCGACCGTTCCGCCGAACACAGAGCCCTTCTGTGGCTGGTCGACCACCACCACGCAGACCAGCTTCGGATGCGCAGCGGGCGCGAAACCGACGAAGGAGGCGTTGAACAGCGTCTGGGAGTATTCGTGCGTGCCCGGATTGATCCGTTCCGCGGATCCGGTCTTGCCCGCAAGCTGATAGCCGGGGATCGAGACCCCGTTGGCGGTGCCTTCCGGACCGACCACCCCCTCGAACATGGTGCGCATCCTCGCCGCGGTCGCTTCGGAGATGATCCGGTGCCCCGCCGGCAGGGCCACCGGCCTGCCGCCGATGGCGGAGACGATGTGCGGCCGGCGCATGACGCCGCCGTCAGCGACCGCCGAGTAGGCGGTGGCCAGCTGGATCGGCGTGACCATCTCGCCCTGGCCGATCGGCAGGTTGCCCATCGAGGACCCCGAGTATTCGGACGGACTGAGCACCGCTCCCGATTCCTCGCCGGGCAGTTCGATCCCGGTCGGCTTGCCGAACCCGAACTTGTGCAGCCAGCCGTTGAACCGTTCCGGGCCAAGCCTGAGCGCGATTTTGATGGTGCCCACATTGCTGGAGCGCGCAAGAATCTGGGAGGCGCTCAGCGCCTCCAGCGGATGCGGCGCGTCATCGTGGATGATCCGTCCGCCGAGTTCGATCTTGTCCGGCACGCTGAAGATGCTTTCCGGCGTAATCACACCATCCTGGACGCTCCCGGAGAAGGTCACGATCTTGAACGTGGAGCCCGGTTCGTAATCGAAGCTGACCGCATGGTTCTCGAGCGCCGTCGGAGATTCGCTGAGCGCCTGTGCCACATCGTTGGCGTTCACCTGGGGCCAGTTGGCCATCGCGAGCACGGCCCCGGTCCGCGGGTCCATCACGATCGCGCTCGCGGTCTTCGGGCTGAAATCCTTGCCAACCGCGCCGAGCACCTGTTCGGCTCGGTGCTGGATCGCCGCGTCGATCGTGAGCGAGACCGATGCGCCCGGCCGCTCCTGCCTGTCGTTGGTGATCGAGATCGGCTGCCCGCGCGCGTCGCTGATCACGGTGCGCTGACCGCTCACCCCGCGCAGAACCTTGTTCTCCGAGTATTCGATCCCCGCGAAGCCGTTGCCCTGCGCGTTCACGCCGCCCAGCACCTGGGCGGCCAACGTCCCGCGCGGATAGACGCGGCGCATCACCGGCTTCTCTTCGAGTCCCGCGATCGGTTCTCCCCCGAGCGTCAGCTGCGCGACCTGTTCGGCGCGCTTGGCGGGCAGAGCCTGCGCGAGCGGGACGTAGCCGGTGTGCTCGCTCAGCTTGGTGAGCACAGCCGAGCTCGATTCGCCGAGCAGCGGGGCCAGCTTCTGCGCGGTGGCGAGCGGGTCCTTGATCAGATAGGGGTCGGCGCTGATCTCATCCGCGGGCTCGGAGACAGCGAGCACCACGCCGCCCCGATCGGTGACCGTCCCCCGCGGTGCGGGCAGTTCTTCGACGGTCTGGTGCTCGGTCTGCGCCGCCTGTTCCAGCGCGCCGCTGCGGACCGTTCCAAGGTAGAGCGCCCGTAGCCCGCCGAGCGCGAGCAGCCCCAGAAACAGAGCGAACAGGACCCCGATGCGGCGCTGGAGGATCCCCACCGGCCGCTAGCCTCCGGTGGCCTGCACGCCACCGGCCGCACCGACGCTCGCCGGTTCTCCGGTGGGCGCCTGTCCGGGCCCCTGCGCTCCGCCGCCGCCAAGGCTCGCGCCGGCCGCGCCACCGGCTTGCGCCGCCCCCGATTCCGCCGCCGGCGCAGTGGCACCCGATTCGCCGCCGCCCGCGGCGGACGAGCCTTCGCCTGCTGCCGCTTCACCCGCCGCTTCGCCGGTGCCGGCGCCAGCGCCCGCGGCTGCACCTGCGCCCGAGGAGCCTTCACCCGCCGCCGCTTCTCCGTTCGCCGAGCCGGACGCGCCTTCGGCCGGCGGGGCTTCTGCGTTCGCCGAGCCGGACGCGCCTTCGGCCGGCGGCGCTTGTGCTCCGGAGGCGCCGCTTTCGGAGCCTTCCCCACCCGGCTGCCCCGTTTCGCCCGCCGCCGTAATCGAGGTTTCGCCGCCGGACAGCGTGGTGTACCCGGCTTCGGCCCCGCGCGTCTGCTGGCCCAGGGTCGCCGTCGCGGCGGCGCCGGCTCCCGTCGCCGGGCTGGAGACCGTGTAGGAGCGCAGCTCGCGGGCGGCCTGGCGTGCCGCCTGCCCGTTGCCCGCCGCGAGGAAGTGCAGCCCGCCCGGCATCAGCGGGAGCATCCCGGCGGCGCGCGCCTGCGCTTCAATCGCTTCCGGCGCGCCCTCTTCGGAGACCTGGATGCTGTCCGTCGCATCTTCCCGCTGCAGGGTGGCCGCGCGCTGCAGATCGTGCCCGATCTGGGTGTTCAGGCGCAGCAGCAACAGCTGCATCGTGACCACGCCGATCAGCGCGAAGGCGAGCAGCCCGATCCACGCCCTGCCATGCACGAGCCGGCCGAGCAGGCGACGCGGCGCGGGCAGGCGCAGTGAGATCTGGCCAACCCCGACGCGGGGCAGGCTCGGCGCCTGCGCAGAGCCTGCTCGGCGCCGCGACGGGCGCGCGGCAGGGCGCGGGCGGGGGCGGGGAGAGGCGGTGCCCGGGGCGGGCGCGGGCGCGGCCGCAGCGCCTGCCGGACCCGACCACCGACGCACCCGGCCAGGGGCCGGCCCGGGGCCGGAGCGCCGGCGGGCGGGAGCCGGGCTCCCGTGCCGGCGGGGATCGATCAGAGGCTCGGCCGACGCCGCGCGCGCCGCAGCCGATGCGGGCGGGCTCATGCCGCCTCCCGCGCGAGCCGGGTCGAGGTCTGCGCGTGCTTCCCGTTCGAGGTCTGCGCGTGCTTCCCGGTCGAGGTCTGCGCGTGCTTCCCGTTCGAGGTCTCCGCGTGCTGCCCGGTCGCGCGCAGCCGCGCACGCGCGCCGCGGCTCATGCTGCCCTCCCCATCACGGAGGAGACCTCCGAGATCTCTGCGAGCTTCCTTGCGGCGCGCAGCCGCGCCGATGCCGCCCGCGGGTTGCGCGCCACCTCCTCGGCACCGGGAACGACGGCCCGGCGGGTGATGAGGCTGCCCTCGGGCTCGTGCCCGCAGACGCACACGGGCAGCTGCGGCGGACACACGCAGCCACGAGCGCGATCGGCAAGAAAGCGCTTCACGCGCCGGTCCTCCAGGGAATGGAACGAGATCGCGGCGAGCACCCCGCCCGTGCGCAGGAGCCGCCAGGCCAGCGGCAACCCCCGCTCCAGCTGTCCGAGCTCGTCGTTGACCGCGATCCTCAACGCTTGGAAGACGCGCTTGGCCGGGTGGCCGCCGGCGAACCGCGCCGGAGCCGGGATCGCCGAGTTGATCGCATCGACGAGCTGCAGGGTCGTCTCGATCGGCTCGGTCTCCCGTCGGCGGACGATCTCGCGCGCGATCGCGGCGGCGTGGCGCTCCTCGCCCAGCTCGCGCAGCGCGCCTCCCAGGCGCCGCTGGTCCCACTCGGCCACGACCTCCCGCGCACTGAGGGGCTGACTCGGGTCCATCCGCATGTCGAGCGGCGCCTCATAGGAGTACGAGAAGCCACGCTCGCGCGTGTCGACCTGCATCGAGGACATGCCGAGGTCGAAGTAGATGGCGTCGGCCTGCAGGCGCTCGTCGGCGAGCAGCTGCAGCGACTCGGCATAGCCGCCCCTGATGAAGCGCACCCCGCAGGAGATCTCCTCAGCCAGAGCCAGGAAGCGACGCTCGGCCAGCGGATCACGGTCGATCGCGATCAGCGTCCCTCCCGGGCCGAGTCGCTCGGCGACCATCCGCGCGTGACCTCCGCCGCCGAAGGTGCAGTCGACCACGGTGCCGCCCGGCTGGATGTCCAGGAGCCGCGTGAGCTCGGCGGCGAGCACCGGCACGTGCCCCTCGTGCCGTGAGCCGCCCCGTCTGCGCACCGCCGCAGCGGCCTCGGGAGCCTGGCGGGGCGCGCGGCGCCCCTGCCGGCCGGAGCCATGCGCACCGTGGGAGCGCCTCTTGCCCGTCATCTCAAGCAGGATCGTCGACACGAGCCGTGATCTCCGCGACGCCGTCGAGCAGCGCCTGTCTGTGCTCCGCCCATCTGCTGCGCTCCCAAAGCTCGAGGCGCTCCCCGGTCCCGACCACCACGACCTCACGCTGCAACGAGGCGTACTCGGCGAGGAAGCTCGGGATCATGATCCGCCCGGCCGCGTCGAGATCGGCGTCCTGGGAGCTGCCGTAGAAGAATCGCTCCAGCTCGGCCAGCCTCGAGGAGAGCGGCGGCAGGTCGGCGAGCGCCCTCGCGGTGTAGCTCTCGTATGCCTCCGGCAGCCAGACGCCCACGCACGGCTTCTGGTCGACCGGCATCGCGAGCACGACGCCGTTCGCGAGCACCGCCCGGTAGCGGGCGGGAACCGTGAGACGGCTCTTCGCATCGAGTGTGTGATCGAAGGTCCCGCGAAAGGCCATGGAATCGGTTGCTGGAGGTGTGCTGTGAGCCGGGGAGGAGGAGTGGGAGGAACCCCTCCACCCCGGCTCGTTAGAACCAACTTACCCCACTTTCTCCCACAATGCAACGCAGAGGACACATTTCCCCCCACAACATGGGAACGGCGTTGCAGGATCGGAGCATCGACTAAAGTGCATATCCGCACAAATGGGCCTGGCACGCGCGGGCCGACCACGCCGGTACGCCCGTGCGAGCGTGTAAGTTCCCGACCAGCCAGCACCCGGGGAAAGGAGAGCAGTGCCCGTCAACGAGACCAGCCGCCGGAGGGGCGCCGGCAGGATCGCCGCCCGAGTCCTCGCCGTCGCCGGCGCCGCTATCCGCCGCCGAGGCGCAGCAGGGGCGACGGGCCGCCAGCCCGCCCCGGGCGGGATCGGCCGCCGAGGCGCAGTCCCCGTCCTCGCGCTCGTCAGCGCCGTCGCGATTTCCGCCTGCGGCTCCTCGCAGAGCACAGGCACCGCCGCAGATCCGGCCACCGCGGTGCCGGCCTCCGCGCCGCTGTACGTCGGCGCGCTCGTGACCCCCGAAGGCTCCCTGAAGCAGAACACCGTCGCCGACGCCAAGGCCCTCACTCACATGAAGGATCCGTTCGGCGCTCTGGTGAAGGCGCTGGAAGGCGACGGCAGGTTCGGCCACGTCAACTACGACCGCGAAGTGAAGCCATGGCTGGGGCCGCGGATCGGCATCTTCTCGACGTCCCTCGAACAGGCATCCAAGGGCGCCGAATCGCTCGGCAAGAGCCTGTCCAAAGCCTCCTCGACCTCCAAAGGCATCTCCGCGCAAGCGCTGTTGGGCGAAGGCGCCGCGGGCCTGCTGGCCGGCTCCCCGGAAGGCGCGATGGTGCTCGACACGACCGATCTCTCCGCGGCGCGCTCCTTCCTCTCCCACCTCGCCCACGAGCAGGGCGCCCACGAAATCTCCTACCGGGGCGTGCACTACCAGGTCAACTCCCAGATGCAGGCCGAGGGAATCGTCGGCAAGCTCGTGGTGATCGGCAGCGAGCCGGCGATGCGCAGCGTGATCGACACCCACCTCGGCGGACCGTCGCTGGCGGGCGCCAGCTCCGGACCGTACGCGAAGCTCGCCGCCAAGGCGCCGTCATCCTCCGAATCGATTCTGAGCGTCTACCTGAACGCCGCAGCGACCGGCAGGTCCGGCGCGACCGGCAACGGCGGCAACGGCGGGGGCGCTGGCGCGCTGATGGGCCTGCTGCCCGGCGAACCTCATCAGGCGCTGATCTCGCTGGTCCCCGAAGCCCATCAGCTCACGCTCGACGCCGACACGCTCGCCGGGTCGGCGAACGCCGAATCGGAGGCGAAGACGTCCACGGCAGCGGCTGCCAAGCTGCTCACCACACTTCCCGGCGACTCCTGGCTGGCCGCGGCGATCGGCCAGACCCAACCGCGGCTGGCCGCCTACGTGAAGACCCTCGGCGGCGTGCTCGCCCTGGCCGGCGGCGTGCTGCCACAGGGGCTGGGCGGAGCGCAGCTGGGAACGCTGCTGGCGCACCTGAGCGCGCACTCGAGCGCGCTCGGCCGCATCTTCTCCGGCTGGGCCGGCCCGGCCGGCATCTTCGCCGCCGGCAGCGGCCTGCTCAACATCCAGGCCGGCCTCGTCATCGAATCGAGCTCCCCGGCCCGCTCGCGCGCCGCCGTCTCCCAGCTCGGCGCCGCGCTCACGGCGGCCGGCGCCAGCGTGAGGCCAGCCACCGTCGCGGGGGCGGAAGCAGCGATCGCGGTCAACGCCGGCCTGCCGATCACGCTCGACATCGCCGCCGGCTCCAACCGGTTCGTGATCGGGCTGGGACCGGCCTCGGCCGAAGCCGCACTCTCCTCGAGCAGCGAACTGTCGAGCTCGCCCACCTACAAGTCCGCGCTCTCCACGCTCGGCGGGGCCAAGCCGGCGCTCGTTCTCAGCTTCCCGAACATGATCGCCCTGCTCGAAGGGCTCGGCCTCTCAGAAAGCCAGGGGCTCTCGACGGTCATCCCGTCGCTGCGCTCGCTCGGGACCCTGGCGGGCGGCTGGCAGGAGCTCGGCGGCGGCATCACCCGACTGCACCTGGTGCTCGGACTCCACGGAGGCTGACGGGCGCCCGGAGATGCCGCTTGGGCGCGGCGCACGCACGGCGCTCACGCATGGGCGGGCGCAGGCAGAGCGAGGCGCCCGGCCAGGCGGCTGATGCACGCCGACGCGCCGCTGCGGCCGCGTATCCGCGGAGGCGTGCGGGAAGAGGCGCCCGGCCAGGCGGCTGATGCACGCCGAAGCGCCGCTGCGGCCGCGTGTCCACGGGGGCGTGCGGGAAGAGGCGCCCGGCCAGGCGGCTGATGCACGCCGAAGCGCCGGTGCGGCCGCGTATCCGCGGAGGCGTGCGGGAAGAGGCGCCCGCTCAGGCGGGACTGCCCGCCAGGCTTCGGCCCGCCGAGCCCCGCGGCCCGTCAGGCCGGTTCTCGGTCTCGATGATGACCCGGCAGGGACGCTTGCTGAGCAGGTAGGCGGCGGTCGGGCCGATCTGCTGCTCACCGGCGGGGGCATGCAGGGCAGACCAGTAGATGACGTCCGCGCCAACGCGACCGGCCTCTTCCACGAGCGCCGCCCCCGGGTTGCGAGTCCTGATCAACCCTGTGTGGATCTTGAAACCGGCCCGGCGCGCCTGCTCGCGAGCGCTCTCCAACACCGCCCGTCCCGCGTCCTCCTCATCCTCCAGCCCGGCCTCCAGGGAGAGCTGGCTCGGCACCGGGAGCACGAACACCGCATAGAGCACGCCGTCCGCACCGACGAGCTTCGCGGCGCCGACGAGAGTCGTGGCGCTCACATCCGCGCCGAAGATCGGCACGAGAGCGGTCCGATACTCGAGTGCCTCGAAGTCCGGCGGACGCTCGGCGCGCGGGATCCGGTAGACCGTGAACGGACTGAGACCCTGACGGCGACGGTAGACGACGTAGCCGATCATGCCCAGCACGATCCAGGGGATGCCGACCACTCGCGCCTCCCCGTGCAGCACCACGACGGCGACCCACGCGGCCGCCGTGCCGATCCCGCCGATCACCGCCGTCATCGGGATCAGCACGCCTCTGATCCGCACGTTCCACGGCATCCGGTAGGGCCGCTCTCGATCCGGCTCCTTGACCCGCAACGCGATGACGGCGGCATGCGCGGTCGTGAACGAGAGCATCGCACCGAACGAGTAGAGGTTGCCGAGGACTTCGGTGTTTCCGTAGAGGATCAGCATCGCCGCGAGCCCCGAGAAGAAGACGATCGTGAACCACGGCGTCCTGTACCGGCTGTGCAGCCGGGCGAAGATGCTCGGCAGCTGGCGATGCTCGGCGAGCGACCACGACAGCCTCGAGATCCCGATCAGCCCCGCGTTCGTCGCCACGATCAGAATCGTCGCGGCCAGCAGGCCCACGTAGTACTCGGCGATGTGCAGCACAGCTCCATGCAGCCCGAGCCGCGAGACGATGCCGAGCACCGGGTCGTTCTGGAACCCTTTCGGATCGCCGAGCAGCGTGTGGAACTGTCCCGGATGCCCGGGCACCGGCACCACCGGAAGCGCGGAGAGCGCAATGACCGATATGCCGGCGTACAGCCCGAGCACGGCTATCACCACGAGGTTCACCGCTTTGGGCACGTCTTTGCCCGGGTCCCTCGCCTCCTCGGCCATGTTCGAGACCGTCTCGATGCCGGTGTAGGCGAGCATCGCGATCGACAGCGCGAAGATGACCTGGCTCCAGCTCGGGACCGTGCCGAGGTGAACCTGATTGATCAGCAGCGCGGGGTCCAGCACCAGGATCGCTCCCAGCCCGACCAGCAGCACCTGGGTGCACAGATCCAGAACCGCCAGCATCACGTTGAGCCGGGCCGACTCGCCGATGCCCCGGATGTTCAGCGCGGCAAGCGCAACCACCACCACGAGCCCGCCGAAGATGTCGCCCGGATTGTGGTTGAGAGCATGGAGCCCCGGGAACGCACTCAGGTAGTGCGGCACGAAGAACGCTGAGATCGCGATCGTCAGGATGTAGTCGAGGCTCAGCGCCCAGCCGGCAAAGAAGGACACCATCTCGTTGAAGGCGTGCCTGGCGAACGAGGAGGATCCGCCGGCCTCCGGATACATGGCGGCGCCCTCCGCGTACGTCTTGGCGGTCAGCGCGAACAGACCGCCGGCGAACAGAAAGACGAGTGGCGTCAAGCCGAGCGCATGGGCGGCCACCAGGCCGAGCGCGTAGTAGATCGACGAGCCCACATTTCCGTAGGCGGTCGCAAACAGCCCGGAGACTCTGACCGACCTGCGCAGTCCGTGTTCGGTCAGGCGCGCCATGCAAGGGGAGCGTATAGAGGTGCGCTCGCGCGCCGGTCACGACGAGGCCTCATGTCACGCCGGCACGTGCCCGTCGGCGGCGGAGCCGGGCGCGGGAGGCGCCGGCGAGGGCGTGCAACATCGCGTGCAGCGCGGGAGGCGCCGGCGAGGGCGTGCAATATCGCGTGCAGCGCGCCCGCCAGGGCAGGATTCGCGCTTATGATCCCGACGGCCCCGCGCCGGAGGTTGCCGGGCGGGCCGCCGAGGCTCGACACCGATCCAGACGACCCCAACCAGAACCCATGGCTATACGCGGCAACTACAACTCCGGACACGACTTCGTCCTCGAATACGGCGACCTGCGCTTCACGTTCAACGAGCTGGATTTCGCGGAGCGCTGCGAGCAGGCCGCCCTGCGTCTCGGTTTCATCGGCGGTCGGCTCGGCGACCAGGAGATCGAGGACCTCGTCAACCTCGCGGTCAACGGGGAGATCCCCGATCCGGCCTCCGCGCTCGGCGAGCACGTCAACGATTGCTGGCCCTCGTTGATCGGCCCGATGGAGCGCTCGCTGGTGCACTGGCTGCGACGTCTGGTCTTCCGGGGAGCGTGGCTGGACCAGCGGGTCAACGAGGGCGAGCTGAGCGTCGCGTTCATCGAGCAGACGGGCAGCTTCGCCTACGTTCAGCCCGACCGTGAGGACGAGCCGATAGAGCTGGCGCCCGAGCCATCCTGGGGCCGGGTCGCCTACCGGCGCTGAGCGGCGCCGGCACCGCGCCCGCCGCCACCCGCTGCAGAGGACCGGCCACGATCGCCTCGCCGATCAGACTGGCCGTCCCGAGTGCGCCTCCGCGTCGGCCGCCGCCGCACGCTCCTTGAGAATGTCTCGTGCGTACTCCTCTCCGACCAGCAGCTCCGCCCGCAACGTGCCGCTGCGCACCAGGTCGAGCGCTGGGAGCCGGCCGGTGCTGGTGCGCAGCACATCGAGCCAGATCACGGTGCTCTCGCCGCCGAACGGGGCGGCGGCCGTCCCGATCACTGTCAGCGAGCCGCCCTCGTCGATGTTGCGGGCCGCCGCCAGCGCCCTGCGCGCCACGTGCGGGTGCAGGCTGTCCAGCGAGTCGATCGCGACGAGCACGTCCGCGCCACGCGCGGCCTGCCGCTTGGCGGCCTCTATCGCCTGCTCGACGGCGCGGCAGCGGATGTCGATCCCGATCGCGAGACTGTGGGCGACGGCCGGCTCCTGCGTGGCGCCCTGCCACTCGCCTATCTCCTCGGGGCGCACACCGAGAAGCAGCAGCGTCACCTGAGGACGCTCCCGCCCCGCCAGCGCCGCCAGCAGACGGCGGAGCGTCTCGCTCTTGCCGGCCCTCGCGGCCCCCACGATCACTGCCCTGGAGCCGAGCCCGAGCGGGGTCAACCACTCGATCGCCTTCAGCGTCGGATCCTCGACGCCGAGCTCGATCCGCTCGCCGGGGAAGCGGGCCGGCAGGCTCTCGTACCGCGGGGCGCCGACGGCCGTATCGGCCGGCTCGCCGTTGACCGTGTCCACCCGCACCAGCGACGGGTAGCGCTCGGAGCGCCGCGGGGTGCGCACGGGACCGGTGACGCGATCCCCGCTGACGAGCTCGCAGCGGCGAACCTGCGCAGCCGAGATATACACGTCGCCTTCAGTGTGACCGGGCGGCGTGAGCCGCAGGAACGCGGAGCCGTTGCCGAGCACCTCTACCTCCCCCTCGACGCTCTCCGTCTCAGGCTTCTCGGCGGCGCGCTCCGGCCGCGCGGCCTCCGCCGTCTCGGCAGCTGCCGGCGCATCCGCGGACGGCTTGGTCTCCCCCCTACGCGGGCGCCTGCCTGCCGGCTCGCCGCCAGCCTTGCGCCCACGCGGGGCTCGGCCGCGGCTGGGCCGTGCTCCCGCCTTCTCAGCGGGCTCCCCGGCGGAGGGCATCTCCTCACCGCCGGCGGCCCGCTCCAAGATCAGCTCGACCAGGTCGGCCTTGCGCAGCCTCCTGAACCCGTCGAGGCCGATCTGGCCGGCTATTGCGTGCAGGTCGGCGAGCGAGCTCGCCTCCAGGTCGGATCGGTCGAGAACGGCCATCGTGAGGCTCCTTTGTTGCGATTGCAGGGCGGTAGGCGTCCGGCCGCGTTGCGCGCAGCGGCTGGCACCCCTCGCGGGCAGCCTATCGACTCGAGCCGCGGAAGCCGGTCCGCCCGGGACCGCCCGGGACCGCCCGGGACCGCCGCACGCCCGTCACGACGCGTGAGCGCGCGAGCCCTGCGGCCGGCTCGCCGCCAAAGCCGGTTCACCCGGGACCGCCGCACGCCCGTCACGACGCCTGAGCGCGCGAGCCCTGCGGCCGGCTCGCCGCCGAAGCCGCCGCGACGACGCCCGCCACACGCCCCCACCGAGGCCAGTTCGCCCCGCGGCGCGGCAGTGTTCCCGCCAGCGGCGCCGAGCGGGCGTCCCGGCCGCCCCGGCCGCGGTGTCCACCCGTGGCCGCTCAGTCGGGCCCGGCGATCCCCTCGGCCTCCGCCTCCTCCCGGAATCTGCGCACCTCCGCCGCCGTGCGCTCCGAGCTCCAGCCGAGCTCTCCAGCCAGCACGTCGGCCACCATTCGCAACGGCCCGGACGCCTCCCGGCCGCCTCGGCCGCCTCGGGCACCGGCACCGGAGTCCTCGCCGTCCTGCTCGCAGAGAAGCGCCCGGGCGGCCAGCAGCCCCAGCCGCGTGCGCCGCAGCAGCACGTCGCCGACGGTGCGCGCCTGCTCGAGCCTTGCGGCGAGCGCCGCCTCGGCGAGCAGGTCCGGCATGCCGGGCAGGATCGGTCGCGCCAGCTGCGGCCGCTGCGCGGCGAGCGTGAGCACGTCGCGAGCCGCATGGCCGTACCGACCGGCCAGCGCGGCATAGCTCTCCTCCGCCACACCCGGCACGCGCGGCAGCTCGGCCGCATCCACCGGCTGGCCGAGCGGAATCTCATGGGTCCGGCACGGCGCCTCGCGGGCTTCCCGCTCCACCAGGCGGTCGACGGTCATCTTCGCCATCCGCCGCCAGGTCGTCAGCTTGCCGCCGGTGATCGTGAGCATTCCGCTCGAGGTCTCATACAGCTCGGCCTTGCGCGAGATGTCAACCGACTTGCGAGCGTCGCCGGTTGAGATCAGCGGACGCACGCCGGCGAAGGCTCCGGTGAGATCCTGCGGGCCGAGGCTCACGCCGAAGAACTCATCGACGGCGCTCAGCAGGTACTCGACATCCTGAGCGGATGGCTTGACGTGCTCCAGCGGTCCGTCGTAGTCGTTGTCGGTTGTGCCTATCAACGTCCGGCCCAGCCACGGCAGCGCGAAGATGCTCCGTCCGCCGCCCGCCGGCAGC
>DAHVAB010000033.1:0-250 GCA_027314825.1 Solirubrobacterales bacterium | reverse complement strand
GTGCGTGCCGCGGCTTGGCCGGATCCGCGGCAGCTCCGCCTCGTCGTGCAGTTCCTCCGGACGCAGCTCGTCGGCCCAGACCCCAGTCGCGTTGACGACGCTGCCGGCTCGCACCTCGATCTCCTCGCCCTCCTCAACGTCGCGCGCGCGCACGCCGCGTGCGCGTCCATCGTCTCCTCCGAGCAGGGCCGTGGCGCGGACGCGGTTGACGCACACGGCGCCGAAGCGCTCGGCCTCGCCAAGGACGCTC
>DAHVAB010000339.1 GCA_027314825.1 Solirubrobacterales bacterium | reverse complement strand
TTCGCCCTTGGCGCCGGGGAGTCCCGCAGCGCCCGCCGTGCCCGCCGGCCCCTGCTTGCCTTCCGGTCCCTGCTTGCCTTCCGGTCCCTGCTTGCCTTCCGGCCCGCGCGGGCCGCGCTTGCCGGCCTTGGAGTTGTGGTGGCCCTTGTGCTTGTGCCCGGCCTTGTGTGCGTTGCCGTGGTGTTTTCCGCCACCGCTGGCGGCGTAGGCGCCGCCCGCCATCGCGAAGATCAGCGCGGCAACCACCATCAGGTTGGTCACGCTCATCTGCCTGCGTAGAAACGAGAGCATCTGCTTCCTTTCCTTATCTGTTCGCGCCCGCGCAGGCGATCCGGCGGGCCTCCTCCGCAAAGTGATGGCTGGACGCGCATCCGCGCCGCCACGCCACTGCTCTGAGCTTGCGGGCGCCGTGGCCGTGCTGGCCGGCCACGGCGCCCCCGCCCGACGCGGGAGACCCGCGCCATGGCTGCCTGAAGGTCGCTGGAGAGGTGAGAGCGCCCTTCAAGACCCTGGCGGCCGCATTTTTCAGCTGCGCTTGACGAACGCTGCCGCCAGCAAGATCTCCCCACATCAGTCCCATCCCCTCCCTGCTCCTCTCTGCTCCGACGCTCCATGCTGGGAGCCACCGCCCGGTGAGTCCTGGGGGCCAATATGCACCTCGGAGCCGCCGCTGTGTAGTGCCGATGGCGAATGTTCTTGTTAACGAATAGGCGGACCCCCAATGCCCGCCGTGGTCCAGCGCGAGAAGGTTCTTCATCGCGAGTAGGGGGGCCTCGATGAGCGTCGGGACGGCTTCCCGCCCGGTGCGGGCTGTTCTTTAAGACGAGCATTCCTTATGACGACTAGTAGCCGGCCCCGTTTCCGTGTAGCCTGCGCGCGAGCTACGAGAGGGAGGATGCGATGGACTCGGCACGGTCCAACGAGAGGGCGGCGATGCGCTCGCCGATCAACTGGGCGCTACTCGGACTTCTGATCCGGCGGCCGAGCCACGGATATGAGCTGCTGCAGCGCTTCAAGCGCGCCTATCCGGGCACGCTCGAGCTCTCCAGCCCCTCCCAGATCTACACCGCGCTCGACAGCCTTCAGCGCCGCGGGCTGATCCGCCCGGCGCAGGAGGCGCGAAGCGCCGAGGCGGTGCGCCAGCGCAAGCTCTCCTACACAGCCACCCAGGCGGGCATCGAAGCCTACGAGCAGTGGTTGAGCGAACAGGTCAGCGAGGGCCCGCAGCACTCCCAGCTGCTCGCCGAGCACGTGGCGACGGTCGGACCGGAGTACGCGCTGCGCGTGCTCGACCACTGCGCGGCGCTGGCCGTGGAGGCGATGGGAGGGCCGGAGGCGAGCCGTCCGGCCGAGCTCGCCGACCGCCTGGCCGCCGAAGATCGCAGGCTGCGCGCGGGCGCCGTGCTCGCCTGGATCGAGTACGCGCGCAGCGAGCTGCGCGCCGCGGCGAGGGGCCCGGGCGGGTGAGCCTGCTGCGCTTCGAGCATGTGCGGCTCTGCGACCGCGAGTGCCCGGAGCGGCTGCTCCTGGAGGACGTCTGCCTGGAGGTGGACGCCGGGGAGATGGTCGCCATCCTCGGTAAACGCCGCTCGGGGCGCTCAAGCCTTCTGCGGCTGGCCTGCGGGCTTCTGAGCCCCGACGGGGGGAGCGTCATCTTCGACGGGCGCCCGTTGCGCGGTCCTGCGATAGGCGATGGGATCGCCTACTGCACGGCCGCCTTCGGCGCCGGGGAGGCCTGGTCGGTGCAGCGCGAGCTGGTCGAGGTGCAGCTGGCGCGCGGGGTCTCCCGCCGGCAGGCGCGCGAGCGCGCGCAGACCGCCCTGCGGCGCACCGGCGCCGATCGCGTTGCGGAGCGGCTGCTGCGCACCCTGCGCGGCTCCGAGCAGGCGCGGGCGATGCTCGCCCTCGCGTTGACCGGCAAGCCGCGGCTGCTGATCGTCGACGACGTGGCGGCGGGCGTGCCGCTGACCGAGCGGATGGCGATCCTGGCGCTGCTGCGCTCCCTGGCCGACGAGGGCCTCGCGGTGCTCTCCAGCACCGATGAGGCGCCGGCGCTGGCGGGCGCCGACCGCGCGCTCACCCTCTCCGACGGTCAGCTGCACGGGCGTCTGGCCCCGCAGCTGGCCGAGGTGCTGCCGCTCCGCGCGAGCGGCGGCGGCTGATCGCCGGCCGGCCCCGACGGCGGGCCGCGCGACCGCTAGCCCCGGCTCGCCCGCTCGACGGCAGCGCCCTTCTCGGTGAGCCGCCACGCGTTCGCGACGCCCGGCCTTCGCGCACCCCTGGACGTTGAGACGAGGCCCTGCGCGGCCAGGCGGGAGAGGAGCTTCGAGGTCTGGCCCGGGTCGGCGATCCCGGCCGCCTCGGCGAGCTGCCGGTTTGACATCCCGTCGCGGCGCTCGCGCCCATGCTCGCGGA
>DAHVAB010000338.1 GCA_027314825.1 Solirubrobacterales bacterium | reverse complement strand
TTCGACGAGGTGCGCGTGCCGCACGAGAACGTGATCGGCGAGGTCGGCCGCGGCCTCTCCGTGGCGCTCGGGACGCTGGAGCGCACCCGTCTCGGCGCGGCCGCCCAGGCGGTCGGGATCGCCCAGGGGGCGACCGACTATGCGCTGGCCTACGCGAAGGAGCGCGTGCAGTTCGGAGCACCGATCTTCGACTTCCAGGCGATCCAGTTCAAGCTGGCCGAGATGCAGACCCGGACGGCGGCGGCCAGGGAGCTGCTCTACAAGGCGTGCGCGATGGCCGACCGGCGTGATCCCGGCGCCGCCAGGTACTCCTCGATGGCCAAGGTGTTCTGCTCGGATGTGGCGATGGCGGTCACCGTCGAGGCCGTACAGGTCCTGGGCGGCTACGGTTATGTCAAGGAGTATCCGTTGGAGCGAATGATGCGAGACGCGAAGATCACCCAGATCTACGAGGGCACGAACGAGATCCAGCGGCTCGTCATCGCCCGGACGATGAAGTAGGCGTAGATGCCGGGCGCGCGTCCGTCTCGCCCAACCGGCCAGATGCGCCGCGTCGGCATGGCGGCGCTGATCGCCATGTCGGTCGGTCTGGTCGTGCTGGTCGTCTCGGAGGGGTTCAGCTCGGTCGGGGTGCTCAAGGCACTTGAGGAGATCGCGCTCGGCGTGCTGGTCGTGGCCCTCCTGGCGGGCGTCGCGGCGCTCGTCGCGGTCAGGCTCGGCGGCTGGCGCGACCCGGAGTCCGAGAGCGAGTTCGAGGAGCTGGTGCGCCGCTCGGAGCGGCTGGCCAGCGAAGGGTTGGCGGTCGACCCCGACGAAGAGGACTTCATCGCGCTCGACCCCCTCGACGACGAGGACTTCGCGGAGCTCGTGCGCGACGCGCTGGACGATCTGCCGGAGCTGTTGCGCAACGCGCTCAGGCACGTCGCGATCGTGATCTCCGACGGCGGTCGCGCCCGCCGCGCCTACGGCCTCTACGAAGGCGATACCGCGCACCGCGACCAGGCTCACGACAGGATCGTGATCTTCAGGGACACGCTGCGCAGGGACTTCGGCCACGACGCGCGGCTGCTGCGCGAACAGGTCGTCAAGACCGTGCGCCACGAGCTCGCCCACCACGTGGGCTTCGATGAGCTCGGAGTCTCCCGCCTGGATCTTTGATCCTCCCGTAGGATGCGCCCTCCAGGGCACCCAACCGAGGAGAAGCAACGCATGCCTGAAGCAGTGATCGTCGATGCCGTGAGGACTCCGATCGGGCGGGCCCTGAAGGGCTCGCTGAAGTCCGTGAGAGCCGATGAGCTGGCGGCGACCCCGCTGCGCGCGCTGATCGAGCGCAACCCGGGAGTCGACTTCGCGCAGACCGTCGATGTGATGATGGGGGCGGCCTCCGCGATCGGGGAGCAGGGGTACAACGTCGGTCGCAACGCCGCGCTGCTGGCCGGCCTCGACCACCATGTGCCGGGCACGACGGTCAACCGCTTCTGCGCCTCCTCGCTGCAGACGGCGCGCATGGCCTTCCACGTGATCAAGGTCGGCGAGGGCGACCAGTACATCGCAGCCGGGGTCGAGGCGGTCTCGCGCGCCGGGCTCGGCGCCGGGATGATGGAGGAGGCCAAGCATCCGAAGCTGGACGGCTCGGAGGGCTCGCTGTATGACGTCTACATCCCGATGGGGTTGACTGCGGAGAACGTGGCTGAACGGTGCAAGGTCAGCCGCGAGGCGCAGGACGAGTGGGCGCTCACCTCACAGACCCGCGCGGTCGCGGCGCAGGAGTCGGGCCACTACGACAGCGAGATCGTGCCGGTAACGGTGCCTGCCCATCGGGACAAGGACAGGGAGGGCAACGAGATCGACGTGCCGGAGACGGTCGTCGCCAAGGACGATGGTCCGCGTCCGGGCACGACGATGGAGAAGCTCGCCGCCCTGCCGCCCGCGTTCAAGCCGGAGGGCGGGACGGTCACGGCCGGCAATGCCTGTCCGCTGAACGATGGGGCCGCCGCGCTGCTGGTCATGTCGCAGGAGAAGGCGCAGGCGCTCGGGCTGACCCCGAAGGCGCGGATCGTCGCCTCGACCGTCGCGGCCATCCGCCCCGAGATCATGGGCCTCGGCCCGATCCCCGCGATCCAGCAGCTGCTCTCCCAGGTCAAGATGACGATCGACGACGTGGACGTCGTCGAGATCAACGAGGCGTTCGCCGCGCAGATCGTGCCGTGCATGGACGAGCTGAAGATCCCCGCCGAGAAGCTCAACCCGTTCGGCGGCGCGATCGCGCTCGGGCACCCGTTCGGGATGACCGGCGCGCGGATCATGACCACGCTCATCAACGACCTGCAGACGCTCGATGGCACCTACGGCATCGAGTCGATGTGCGTCGCCGGCGGCATGGGCATCGCGACGATCGTCGAGGCGATCTAGATGGCCGACTTCACCAACACGATC
>DAHVAB010000337.1 GCA_027314825.1 Solirubrobacterales bacterium | reverse complement strand
CTGGGCGCTGGCCACCGCAGCGGCATCCGCGGTCGGCGCGCTCAGCGAGATGAGCGCGCTGCAGTCGCGACCGGCGATCCAGGTCGCGCCGGTCGTCTTCGTCACTCAGACGGTGGTGCCGGTCGCGCTCGCGCCGCTCGTCCTCGGCGAACGCTTCACTGCGGACCCGCTCAACGGCGCGCTGCTCGCGCTCGCGCTGGCGGTGCTCGTCGGCGGGGCGGCGGTGCTCGCCCGATCGCCTCTGCTGCTCGCTTTGATGGAGGGCGAGCGCGTCAACTCGCCCAAGGACTCGACATCCAACCCTTCGCCGCGCAACCGCGAGACCATGCGCTCCAACCCCAGCACCGATGCCCGCGACCCGTCGGCGCTCACCACCAGGACGTCGCCGGCGCGGACCGATCGGTGAGCCACCACGCTGCCGGCTCGCAGCCGCAGCCCGCTCACAGGCGTCGCATCGGAGCTGCGCGCGAGGAGCAGCTGCCCGACCGTCAAGCCCCCGCTCGGCTGCAGGAAGTAGTAGTCGTGGCGCAGGCCGAGCGCCCTGGCCTGCGCGCCGAGGATCCCCGGCGTGCGCACCCATCGCAGGATGTTGCCCGAGACCGGCATCTGCGGCATCACCTGCTCGCGCAGCGAGCGCATCCGCACGACCGTGCCGGTTGCCGGCACCCCGCCGTCGTCGGCGAACGAGACGTGAATCCCCTGCCGGGCCAGGGTCGCCGCGAGGGGCGTCATGTCCCTGACCGGGGTGCGCACGATCAGCCCCACATCCGGGCGGTCGGTCTGCACCTGCACCAGCGGGTGGACATGCAGGATCATGTCGGCGAGCGCGCTCACCTCGTCGGTGGAGAGCACCCACGTGCCCACGCCGAGCAGCAGCAGGATCTGCGCGCCCACCGTGGCAGCGGTCAGGCGCCAGGCGGGCAGCCGGCGCACCCGCAGCGGAGCGTTCAGCACCATGTGCCCGGCCGCAGGCTCAGCCCACTGCCCGGCCGCAGGCTCAGCCCACTGCCCGGCCGCAGGCTCAGCCCACTGCCCGGCCGCCGGCTCGCCCCACTGGCCGGCGGGCACGCCGGGCCGGCCTAGCGCGGCCGCCGAGTCGCGCAGATGGGAGAGCGCCGCCTGAGCGCGCTCGCGCAGCGGCGCTCGCTCGCCGAACGCGGCGCGCACGTGCTCGATCAGCTCGTCGGTGTCCCCCGCCAGTCGCAGCAGGCGCAGCTCGGCCATCGCCTGCGTGTTCAGGCGCGCATGGCCGATCGGCAGCCCATAGGAGACGACGGGCGTCCCGGTCGCCTTCGCCTCCAGGCAGGTCACCCCGCCGGTCGAGTGCACGAGCGCGTCGCTGGCGCTCAGCAGATCGGCCATCCGGTCGGTGAAGCCGTAGACGTGCACCCGCTCCTCGTCGGCGAAGGCGGCGCGCATCCGCTGCGCCAGCTCCTCATTGCGGCCGGCGACACAGACGATCCCGTGCACCTCCGGCATCGCGCAGAGCCTGCGCACGGCGCCCTCGATATCGCCGACGCCCCAGCCGCCGCCGGAGACGAGCACCACCCTGCCCTCCTCCGGCAGCCCCAGCGCGCGGCGCGTCTGAAGCGGGCAGCGGGGGCGCAGGAACTCCCCCGCGATCAGCGGCGCCACGAGGGTCGCGCTGCCACGGCCGGCGATCCGCTCCACCGCCGCGATCGACTCCGCATAGCAGACCAGGTGCATATCTATCCCCGCCTGCGCCCAGAAGAAGAGGCCGGTCAGATCGGTGATCGTCGCCACCGTCGGGCAGTCGACCACCCCGCGGCGACGCAGACGGCCGAGCACGACGGTCACCGCCGGATGGGTCGAGACGATCACGTCGGGGCTGTGCTCGGCGATCGCGTGGGCGAGCGGGCGCGAGCCGAGCAGGCAGAGCAGCGTTCGCGCCAGCCAACGGACCGGCGCCACTTTCTCCAGCAGCCAATAGATGAGGCTGTAGGTCCACGGCATCATCCGCAGCTGCACGCGGTAGCCATCCTTGACGACCTGCTGCAGCAGCGGGCCCATCGCGCCGAGGCCGTCGATCAGGCTCACCTGCGCCGGGACCGGGCCCTGCTCCAGCTGCTCCTTGACCGCACGGGCGGCGGCCGCATGGCCCTCGCCCACGTTCGCGGACAGGATCAGCACGCGGGACGGCGTGCCGTCCGAGAGGGAGGCGGGCATATCTTTGTATTTGCGTCGCATGCGCGTCGGGCCATGCCAAACGCCCGGCTCGGGCGGCGGCGCGTCCGCTGAGGGACCTTGGGGCGAACGCTGCGGCGCGCACAGCGTAGCGGCAGCACCGTACGCATGCGCGCACACTCGGCGTGCGCGTCCAGAATACCCTGGACGCGGCGGTCCACGGCGCGTTGGCGCCAGATCGCGCCCGATGAGCCTGCCGCGAGCCGGCATCGATCGATGCGCCGGCGGGCGGCCGA
>DAHVAB010000336.1 GCA_027314825.1 Solirubrobacterales bacterium | reverse complement strand
CTTCCGAGCGCCGGTCACGGACAGCTCAAGCGCTTACTGCAAGCAACGCGACCCCGCGGTTACTGCAAGATCGAGGCTGGTGCCGGTTCACGCACGCCGAGATCGCCTACATCGAGCCCGGGTCACCGTGGCAGAACCCGTATGTGGAGTCGTTCAACGGCAAGGTTCGCGACGAGGTGCTCAACGTCGAGGAGTTCTCCTGCCTGGCCGAGGCCAGGGTCGTGATCGAGGACTGGCGGGAGGACTACAACCACCGCAGACCCCACAGCTCACTCGGGATGCGCACCCCCGTGGCGTTCGCCGCCTGCCACGGCATCACCCCGGCGGTGCTGGGGCCGCTCGCCGACCCCGACCAGCTCGCGGCATGACCGTGCCCGACATCCAGCCCGACGGGCGTCAGAGCGGCGCGCCCGCGGCTATCGCCGCTACGGCACTCGCTCCGCTCGCGCCTACGCGACGACAGCCGCGGCAACAAGCTCAGAGGCGTCCATCCGCCAGGGACGGTAACTTCCCGCCCGTCATATCCACCACACCTCTCACCCGTGGTGGACCGGCAAACGGGGTCCGGTCATCGTGCAGGCGCGCCGCCGAATCACACCCGTGACGCTGCCCAAGGGGCAGCAGCTCACGATCGAGGACTTCCCAAACCTCGCCGTGCGCGAGGCGCTCACCAACGCCGCGATCCACCGCGACTACCAGCTCACAGGGCCGGTCGTGATCTCGCACTCGCCCCATGTGCTCGAGATCTCCTCACCAGGTCCGCTCGTAGCGGGAGTTACCCCGGAGAACATCCTCACCCACGACTCAAAGCCTCGAAACGCCCTCCTGGCAAAGGCCGCGCGCATCCTGACCCTCGCCGAGGAGGTAGGAACCGGAGTGGACCGTATCTACCGGGAGATGATCACCGCCGGCAACGATCCGCCACGAATCGACTCCGACGCCGAGCACGTCCTCATGACATTCACGGGCGGGGCGCCGAACACGCGTATCCCGCACTTCGTAGCTCAGCTGCCACAGGAGGAGCAAGCCGACGTCGACACACTGCTGATCCTGCACACCCTCTGCCACCGCAAGGCGATCTCAGCCGCGGACATGGCCCCCATCCTGCAGAAGCGAGCAGAGTCCGCGCAGGCCGCTCTGGAGCGCTTGGCCGAGGAGCAGGTCGGGATGATCGAGTCTACGCGCGGCACCGCTCGACTGCGCTTCCCAAAGTACCGGCTACGCGAGCACGCAATCAGAGACCTCGGCACCGCAGTCCGCTACAACCTCCGCTCGATCGACCAGACCGACCGCCGCGTGATCGCCCATGTGCGCGAATACGACCAGATCACCAACCGCACGATACGTAACCTCTTCGACGTGCATGTCGCCCGTGCGCGCGAAATCCTCGCTGACCTTGTCAGACGCGAAATCCTTGTCAAGACATCAGAGGCGTCGCGCGGCCCGAGCGTGACCTACGGGCCGGGGCCAAAGTTCCCAGAGACAAAGAGCCGCCGCAGACGGCCAGTTGGCGAGGGTGGGCAGAGCAGGCAGAGCGGAGAGGCAGACAACGACAGCCCGCTACCGAGACGAGAAGGTGACCGACTGTTCTGAGGAACGTGGCGTGTCGTAAGCACTGGCGACCAGGTCTGGGTGGCAATTGCCCGTCAGGCAGCCGACAAGCGGGCTCGTGACGCTGTAGCTGACCGAACGGGCTGTCGGCGGCCAGCGCCTCAGCGCTTTCGTCAGGCCTGCTCATTCGCGCTCATCCACTCGATCAGGGCCTGTGCTTCTGGCGGCCCGCGGCCCGGCTCAGCGAGCGTTGCGCCGCTTGCCTGGCGTGCGAACCCGGGCCAGATGCGCTCGCAGCGCGCGAATGCTCGCCGCGGACGCGCTCAGCGTGCGTGCTCGACGCGTTGCACCCCGTCGAGCAGGAGCCAGTTGCCGCGCAGGACCGCCTGCGCCTCGGCGAGCAGCTCCTGCTCTGCGGAGCCCTCATCGGCGCCGCGGCGCTCCAGCTCCGCGGCGATCAGGCGCCGGGCCTCGGCGGCATGCTCCACGTCGAGGCGCTCATGAAGCTCGAAGTAGGCGGTCGCCGGACCTTCGCTCAGCCCGTAGTGGCGGATCAGACCGTCGAGCTTCGCCTTCGCGATCGCAGGCTGGGCAGCCTCGATCGTGTACAGCGCGACCAGCGTGGACAGCAGCGGACGCGGCTGCGTGCCGGTCCACGCCTCCACGCAGCGCGCGGTCTCCGGCGCCGCCGCCGCATCCGAGCCGCCGACCGCCTCGCAGAAGCAGTCCCAGAGGGCGACGTGCTCGGCCTCCTCGCGTGCGTGCGCGGCGAGCGCCGCCTGCACGTCCGGGCTCTCGCTGCGCTTCGCCGACTCGGCGGCGTCCGCGCTCGCGCTCGCGAGGGCGAGCACCGCATGCCGGTACTGGCCCGCATAGTGCGCAAGCTCACGCGGAC
>DAHVAB010000335.1 GCA_027314825.1 Solirubrobacterales bacterium | reverse complement strand
ACGTAGAGCTGGATGCACTCGGTCGCCAGCTCCATCAGGCGGGGGCGCGAGAGGCGCGGAAGCACCGCGTCGAGCGCGTGCTCCTCGGAGACGCCCGCGTGCAGCGCCTCCTCGCCGTTGAAGCCGGCTGCGATCTTCAGCGCCTCCCGACGGTTCTCTCCCAGGCTCGGGAACACTCCCACCAGGAACGCTGTGTTCGGCACCGGCTGGCCCACCTCCAGCGATGCGTGCCAGGCGGCGAGCAGATGCAGGTCGTCCTCGGCGAGGTTCGCGACGGCCTTCGCGTAGTGGCGGCTCAGCTCCTCCTCGGGGATCTCGTCGACCCAGGCTCTCACGACCTCACCGACCAGCTGCCGGCGTGCCTCGCGACCGATCGACTCGGCTATCACCCTTATCGCGTTCTGAGGCTCGATGAAGCAGAGCGACATGCTGACTCCCTGGCTGAGTGAGACCTGCTGGTGCGGGCCTGCCCCGCCGCTTGCCGTTAGGACTGTATGCGCCGGAGAGGACAGCACTTTCGAGCTTTCCGCAGACGGTTGGCAGCACACCGCCATGCTCGCAGCGAGGACTCAGTCCGGCGGCAGCCGCAGCGCGGCGAGCGTCGCGCTCAGGATCTCCAGATCGGAGAGCCGTTCGCCCGCGCCGAGGGTGGCCCGCTCGGCAGCGCTCCAGTTGTACAGCGCGAGATCCAGCGACTCCAGCGGTGCCCCGCACGCGTCGGCCAGGGAGGTCGCGCGCCGCTCCAGGTTGAAGGCGTCGCCGATGCCGAAGACGCGCTTGGCGGCCAGCAGCACCGGGTCGCCCGCCGCCCGGGCGGCGATACCGTGGCCGGCGGCGCCCGCATGGCCCGGGGCAGCCGCGCTGGCGGCGCCGCCCGGCCTGGCTGCCGTCTCCGCCGCGGCGAGATGCAGCGAGTCGGCGCTCAGCCGCTGAACGCCCAGGGCTCCGAGCAGCGTGAGCAGCTCGAAGCGCGCCACCCGGCTGAGCCCGGGCATCGCCAGCCGCTCGAATATCCGAGCGAAGCGCCGCTGCGGGCTCCAGTCCGGGTCGCCCTCGATCGCGGCCGCCTGAGAGCCCGCTCGGGCGAGGAAGCTCATGTACGCCCGCAGGGTCTCAGAGCCGCGCGCCGGGTCGTGTGAGCTCCGCGGGCCGAGCGGCACGCCGTCGAGGTCGATCGCGGCGGGCTGGCCCTGCGAGGCGGCCAGTGCCGCCTCGATTCCGGCGAACGGCTCCGGCTCCGCCCCCGCCAGCGGGCAGAGGTAGGCGCACAGGAAGCAGATCCAGATCGCACGCTCGGTCTCTCCGTCGCGCGCGAGCCGCCGCGCCTGACCGTAGGGGCCTGGCGGATCCCCGCCGGCGAGCTCGGCCAGCCGCGCGCCCGCGAAGGCGATCTCCTCGGCGAGCCGCCGCGCGTCCACCGATGAGCTCACACCCGGAATCAGCTCGCTGCGATACCCGTCATCGACGCCTCGCGGGGCGCCGTCGACGTACACGCGCATGCGGTCCCTCGCCGTGCCCCGAGGGCGAGCGGAGGCGGCGCCCGCCTGCGATCGCGTTCTCTCAGCGGAGCTCCCCGGCGAGCGCCGGCCGGACGTCGCGCGGCGCGTGCCGGCCGCGCCCGGCAGCGAGCGGCTGCAGATCGGACAGCGCTCCAGGAACCGGTTGTGCCTGCAGAAGGTCGGCATCGAGCCCTCAGCGCGACGCGCTCGCGACGTCGGCCTCCGGCGCAGGCCGAGACGGGGTGCCGCCCCCCTCCCCGGGCCGAGCCGCACTCCCCTCCGCAGGCCGAGCCGCATTCCCCTCCGCAGGCCGAGACGCATTCCCCTCCGCAGGCCGAGCCGCACTCCCCTCCGCAGGCCGAGCCGCGCTCCCGTTCCCCTCCGCGACGCCGAAGGGTGCCGGGGCGCCGGCCGGCGCCAGCGGCGGCGCGAAGCCCCGCCGGCGGGCGCGCTCATGTCCGGCCGCGATCTCACGCCTCAACTCCACCATGTGGTTCGAGAAGTCGACCTGGATCGTGTGCCTCTTGGAGGCCACATACCGGCGACGCTGGGCGGCAAGCATCCGCTCGACGTCCCTCTCCATCTGAGCCCTGTCCGGCAGCGCGTAGGCGCCGATCAGATGGTCGCCGACGATCCGCCCCTGAACCTCGGCGATCGGCATGATCGCCCCCCACGGCTGCACGAACCCGACGAAGTAGAGGCCGCCGAGATCGACCGGGAAGATCCGCTTGGCGAGAAGATCCTCGTCGAAGAACGGGAAGCTGATCTTGTAGCCGGTGGCGCACACGACCAGGTCGGCCGGCTCGGAGGCGCCGTCGCGGTAGCGGACCGTCTCGCCCGCCAGCTCCTCTATCTCGGGCCGGACGGTGATCGCGCCATGGGCAAGCCGGTCGAGGATCCTCGTCGAGACGGTCGGATGCGTCTGACCGAGCCGGTGGTCGGGACGCGGAAGCCCGAACCGGT
>DAHVAB010000334.1 GCA_027314825.1 Solirubrobacterales bacterium | reverse complement strand
AGCGCCGCAGCGGCGCCCAGGTAGGCGGGCAGCGGCCAGCGCAGCCCGAGCACGATCAGCGCCGGCGCGATGTCGGTGAGCAGCACGTGCTGGAGCGTGTCGGCGGTGAGAAGCCATCCGTCGGCCAGGCTCGCCAGCGGCGAGACCGCGCTCAGCGCGAGGATCGCGATGCCGATCGCGAAGGGAGCCCAGTGGCCCACCCCGATCGGCGCCGATCGGCGCGCGGCGCGGCGGTAGAGCAGCCAGTAGCCCCATGCGCCCGCGACGGCGAGGATGGTGAGGAGGGGTTCCACGCCCCAGGAGCCCCAGCCGGGTGCGGTGCTCAGCGCCGCGAGCATGACGCTCTCCGGCCGGGCGCGAGGGTTGAGCGGGCTCGCCAGGACACCGCGTCAATGCTAGCCGTGGGCTATTCGTATGCGGGCGGCGGCGCCGGGTTTTCCCGGGTGGCTTCGATCAGGGCGAGCAGTTCGGGACCGCTGGTCCCGCCGAGCACGCGCAGGCGCGGGAGGGTGTAAGGGTTGTCCTGGGGTGAGGCCCAGCCGGGCGAGACGGTCGTGGAGCCGATGAATCCGGCGCGCTTGACTGCGGCGATCACGGTCGCGTTGTAGTGGCCGGACGGGTAGCAGAACCACTTGACCTGCTGGTGGTATCGCCGTTGGATGACCTGCCTGGTCCGTTCGATCTGGAAGCGCAGCTCCGGAGCGCTCAGTGCGATCAGTTCCGCGTGGCTGTAGCCCTGGGTGTCGAGTTCCCAGCCGGCGGCGATCAGGCCCTTGATCTGGGCTTCTGAGAGCCCGCCCTGCGACGGCGGCAGCCCGCTCAGCTGCATGTTCTCGATCGCCTTCCAGCCGAGTCTGCGCAGCACCGGCAGGGCGTTCGAGTACTGGGATTGGTAGCCGTTGTCGAAGCTCAGCACGATCGGCTTGCCGTGCGGCAGCGGCGTGCCCTGCTGCCAGTGGCTCCACAGCTGGGAGAGCGTGACTGCGACCCAGCCGGCTTTCGCGAGCGCTTGCATCTGTTCGCGGAACTCCGGCGCGGGGACGTAGAGCCCGGGGAACGGCGCGTTCGCCGGCGGCGGGTTGATGACGTGGTACATAAGGATCGGGACCGGCACTTCGCGGGCGGGGCGGGGCAGGCGCAGGGCCGCCGGATCGGCGCCGATGTTGTTGGCCGTGCCGTGGCTGTGCGCGGGGCCGGTCGGGCTCGGGTGCCTGTGGCCGCTGGCACGATCGCCCGCCCGGTGGTGCCCGCCGGCCTGGGTTGCGCTTCGCCTGCTGGCGGCCAGCCCGCTTGCGGGCCCGCCGCTGCCCCGGCTCGCGATCAGCACGATCGCGACCGCGACGAGCACGCCGAGCAGGGCGCTCACGGCGGCGAGGCGTAGGCGCCTGCGTCTCAGCCGCGCTCTGCGCTCTTGCCGCCGTGCCCGTCGCCACGGCTCCAGCTTGTTGTGCGGGTCGCCCTCCATTCAGCGGCTTCATACTCGCACGCGGGGGTGGCCGGCGGGCCGCTTCTCAATAGCGCGCGCCGAGCTCCAGCCAGGCGAGCGCCTGGCTCGCGCTGCGCTTCGGCGAGACCGGATAGAACGCGGCTGCGATTCTCTCCGCCTCGGCGATCAGCGTGATCCTGCGGTAGCGGCCTACGCCCCGGTCGTCGAATGTGGGCAGCCGGAGCGCCTTCGCCAGCTGCATCTCGCTGTCGCTGAGCAGGGCGAACGGCAGCTGCTCGGCCCGCGTCACGCTGCGCTGCAGCTCGTGGGGCTCGGAGCTGATGCCGAGGATCCTCACGCCGAGGGCGGCGAAGTCGAGGGTGAGATCGCGGAAGCCGGCCCGCTGCACCGCACAGCTGCTCGGAGGCGCCTTCGGTGGATACGGCGCCTCGGCGCCGTCGCCCGGATACAGGTATATGACCGAGCGCGCGCCGGCCAATCCGAGCAGCCGTGCGCGCGAGCCGTCACTCGCCTGCATGAGTACGTCCGGCAGTCTTCCCTCGGTCAGGCGCTCGGAGACAGCGCCTTCCTCAAAGCTCATCAAGTTCTGCTCTTTGCAATCGGATGCTCACTGTTGTCGGCACACGATAACGAAGCGCCCAGAACTGCGCTCCGCTATCGAGACGATTCGAATAACGGGGCGCGCCGCAGCATGTCAGGGGATATCGCCTCAGCGGCTCGTCTCGCGCCGTCGCCACGACTTCCCACGCCTCCGCGTCGACCCGTCTCATGGCGGCCTCGCGCGATCGCAGCGGTATGTTGGGGCGATGGTGCGCCTTGAAGCAAACCGATCCAAGCCGGCCGGTGGAAGTCCGGTCTGGGTAAGCGCCGGAGCGCCCGGTAGCAGGCCCCGACCTGAGGGGGAGACCCTGAATGGTTGAGCGGGGCGTCGAGAGCCTCTTTGGAGGGAGCAAACGCGCGGGCTGGGATTGCAGCCTCGTCACATCCACAATCGGGGAGCCGAGCCGCTCATTTCACGGCGA
>DAHVAB010000333.1 GCA_027314825.1 Solirubrobacterales bacterium | reverse complement strand
AGCCGCGCCGGGGCGATAGCCCGCAGCGTGGCGGCGACGCCGAACCGCAGGAGCTCGACGGGCACCGGCGGGCGCAGCCGCTCGACGAGCTTCTCGGCGGAGATGATGACCACGAAGCGGGCAGCGGCGCGGGCGACGATCTTCTCACGCGTGTGCGCGGCGCCGCCACCCTTGATCAGCCAGCCGTCCGGAGCTACCTGGTCGGCGCCGTCGATCGCGATGTCGAGCGTGCCGTCGAGCTCATCGAGCGCGTGGACGGCGAGTCCGAGCTTTCGCGCCGCCTCCTCGGTCGCCGGCGTGGTCGCCGCGCAGCGGAGCTCGCGGAGGCGGCGGGCGGCGAGAGCGGGCAGCAGGTGGGCGACGGTGGAGCCGGTGCCGAGGCCGACCTTCATGCCGTCGTGGACCATTTGGGCGGCCGCCTCGGCCGCCGCGCGCTTGAGCTGCTCTACCGGCGGCGACGCCGGGCGATCGGTCGCCATGGGGCCAGCGAGCGTACACGCATCTGCTCGTCGAGGCGCAGCCGCTCAGGGGCGTCGGGTTCCGCGAGGAGGTTGCCCTGGCCGGCGGAGCAGCCCATCTCCCGGGCGAGCTGGAGTTGGCGCTCGGTCTCGATCCCGACGGCGACGGCGGTCAGGCGCAGCTCACGCGCCATGGCGGTGGCGGCGGTGACGATCGCGCGCTTTCCGGCGTCGCGCTCGAAGCCGCTGATCAGCGAGCGGTCGATCTTGATCGCGTCGAGCGGGAGCATGCCGGGCAGGCTCAGTGAGCTGCGGCCGGCGCCATAGTTGTCGAGCGCGATCTTCACGCCCACGCTCTTGCAGGCCGACAGGGTCGCCCGTGCGCGCTCCAGGTCCTCCAGGACGGCGGCCTCGCTGACCTCGATGCACAGCGAGTCGGGCGGCAGCTCGCTGTAGGTGAGCGCCTCGCGCAGATGCTCGGCGATCTCGACGGTCGCCGCGCTGCGGGCGGAGAGGTTCACGGACACAAGGTGCGGCAGGCCTTCGCTGCGCCATCTCGCCGCCTGCATGCACGCGCTCTGCAGCACCCAGTCGCCGATTCCGGCGATCAGGTTGGTCTCTTCGGCGAGCGGCAGGAAGTCGTTGGGAGCCATCGGCGGGGCGTCGTGCGGGTGCCAGCGCAGCAGCGCCTCGCAGCCGAACGGCTGGCCGGAGCCGAACATGATCGCCGGCTGGTAGACGAGTCGCATCTCGTGCCGGGCGAGCGCGTGGCGCAGGCGGGACTCGATGTCCAGCCGTGCGGCCATCTCCCGGCGCCGGTCGGCTTCGAAGAGGCCGAGGCGCTGGCCCGCGGTGCCCTTCGCTCTGTACATGGCGACGTCCGCCTCGCGGAGCAGGTCCTCCGGGTCTCGGCTCGGCTCGTGACAGATCGAGACGCCGACGCTGGCCCGCATAGTGACGACGGCCGAGCCGACCGCGATCGGCTCCTCCAGCATCGCCAGCACGCGCTCGGCCAGGCCGAGAGCCTCGCTGTCGCTCTCCAGGTCCTCCGCGAGGATCACGAACTCGTCGCCGCCGAGTCGCGCGACCGTGTCGCTGTCGCGCACGGTTGCCTCCAGGCGGGCGGAGAGCGAGATCAGCAGGTCGTCTCCGACCGCGTGTCCCAGGTTGTCGTTGATCGCCTTGAAGCGGTCGAGGTCGATGAACAGGACGGCGACCAGCCCGCCGGTGCGGTGCAGACGGGTGAGCGCGCGCCGCGCGCGGTCCATCAGCAGCAGGCGGTTGGGCAGCCGCGTGAGCGGGTCGTGCAGTGCCTGGCGTTCCAGCGACATGCGATCGGTGACGTCCTTGGCGGCGGCGAACCAGGAGTTGCCGTCGCAGCGGGCGCTCCACAGCAGCCATCGCCACGAGCCGTCGCGGTGGCGGTAGCGGCTCGTGAAGTTGACGGCCTGCTCCGGCCGTGAGGCGCCGTGCAGCGTGAGGACCATCGCCTGCTCGGAGTCCTCGGGATGGATCAGCTCCTGGATCGAGCGGCCGACCATTTCCGAGGGTCGCCAGCCGAGCACCTGCTCCCAGGCGGGGTTGAGCAGCTGCATCCGCCCCTCCAGGGAGAGCACGGCCAGCAGGTCGCCGGTCATCTCGAAGAGACGCTGCACGTGCTCCTCGACCGTGCGGGCGACCCCATCCTCGGCGAGGGGGGGCGTGGCGGCCGGCAGCTGCCGGTCGGGCTGCGGGGGCGTGGCGCCGTCGCGCGACGGATCTATGTCGGGGCGAGGGCTCACGGGTGTTGTTGTGTGCTGGCCGCGACTGGAGGTCTGCGGCCCACCAATGAGAGCTTCGGCCCGGCGTGCCTACGGTTAGGGTCTTTCTCGCAGCAGTGGACAGATGACCGAGTGCATCTGTCTGCCGGCCGGCTGTGCCGGTGAGCGGCGGGCGCCGGCGTGGGGCGGCCCTCGCGGCTCCTCCCGGCGGGCCGGCGCCGGCCGGTGCCCCGGCATGGCGGCGGACGCGGATCGGGAG
>DAHVAB010000332.1 GCA_027314825.1 Solirubrobacterales bacterium | reverse complement strand
AGATCACCGGGCTCTCAGACTCCGCGCTCTCCGCGCTTCTGGGCAGCCAGATCGCCTGGGCCGGCGCGAGCGGCCCGGGCATGCCGATGCGGATGCTCGACTACGTGGCGATGCCGCTGCTCGTCAGAGCGCGCCGCGGCTGGCGCCGCCGGCACGCCGCCAAGCGCGACGCCTACGCGAAGGCGGGCCTCGCCCTGGAGCGCGTCGGCGCGATCGGCTCCGCCGAGCAGCAGTGGGATCAGATGAGCGACTGGGAGCGAGCGCTCGTGGAGATCGCGCAGGCGATGGCGCCCGAGCCGCGCCTGCTCCTCGTGGACGACCTGACCGACACGCTCGGCATCCGCGAGACCGACGAGCTGTGCGCGCTGATCCGGGATCTCTGCCGCGAGCGCGGCATCGGCGTCCTGCAGGCCGTCTCAGACGGCCAGGCCGCCCTGCTCGCCGATCGGATCCTCACCCTGTCCGCCGGCGCCCTCACGCAGGCGCCGCAGCCGGACGCCGGAAACGTCATCGAGCTCCCCACCCTCGGCGCCGGGCGCAGCCGCGGCCACGGCGGGCTCTGATGCTAGGCTCGCGGTAGATGAGCGCGTACACGTTCAGCGTGGTATACGAGGATGCGGGCGACGGTTGGGTCTACGCCCACGTCCCTGAGTTGCCCGAGGTTCACACCCAGGGCAGGGGTCTCGACAAGGCGCGCGAGATGGCTCGCGACGCGATCGAGCTCGTGCTCGCGGATCGACGCGCGCGCGGCAGCGACATTCCGCCGACCGGATGGGCGCTTGTCGAGCCGCTCGAGATCGCTGCGTGAAGAAGCGGGACCTCGAGCGGCACCTCCGTGCCCATGGCTGTCAGCTCGTCCGCCAGGCGGCAAGGCACGAGCTCTGGGGGAACCCGGCGACCGACATGAGAACCACGGTGCCCCGTCACCGTGAGATCAGAGCTGCAACGGCCCGCGGCATCTGCCGCCAGCTCGGCGCACCTCCGCCAAGCAACGCCGCCTGAACGCCGGCCAAGGGCGGCCGGGCGCACGTCCGCGCGCGCAGGCGCGTCCGAGCACGCGGACTTGACGAGCGCGCTGCCCGTCCCACCAGGCCCGGATCGAAGGCGCAGAGGGCACGACGAGCCGGTTGCGGCCTCAGACGCACGCGAGGTGAAATTAGGCTAGGTGGAATGGCAGTGACCTGGAGGCGGGCTGGCAGGGGGTATCTTCGGGTCCCATGTCACGCGCGCGCGGCGGGCTCTGAGTGCTTGCGCTCCGGGGCCTCGCAAAGCACTACCGGCTCGGCGAGGGCGAGCCGGTGCGGGCGGTGGACGGGGTCGACCTGGATGTGGCCGACGGCGAGCTTCTCGCGCTCTACGGGCCGAGCGGGTCCGGCAAGTCGACGCTGCTGCTGCTGATCGCGGCGCTGCTGCGCCCCGACCGCGGCACGGTCACGCTCGACGGACGGGAGATCACGGCGCTGACAGAGGAGCAGGCCGCCCGCTACCGCCTCGCCGATCTAGGCTTCGTCTCCCAGAAGGCGGAGATCCTGCCCGGCGCGCGGGTGATCGAGAACGCGGCGCTGAAGCTGTGGATCGCAGATCCGAGAGGAGCGGAGAGGCGGGTCAGGCCGCTGCTTGAAAGGCTCGGCCTCGGTGAACGGCTGCGCCAGCGCGCCGACACGCTCTCGCTCGGCGAGCGCCAGCGGCTGATGATCGCGCTCGCGCTCTCCACCGAGCCGAAGCTGGTGCTGGCGGACGAGCCGACCGGCAGCCTCGACACCCAGCGAAGCCGGGAGGTGCTGGCGCTGCTCTCAGAGGTCTGCCGCGAGCGCTCGGTGGCGATGCTGCTCGTCACGCACGACCCGGAGGCGGCCGCGTTCGCCGACCGGGTGGCGGAGCTGCGCGACGGGCGCCTGACCGACTACGACCCGGACCGCGCCGCGATCGCGCAGAGGACGGCCTGACGGTGCCGCTCACGAGCATCATCCGGATCTACCGGGCGCGCCTTAGAAGCCGCGCCGTGCTCGTGCAGGAGCTCCTGGCCGTGGCGGGCCTCGCCGTCGGGGTGGCGCTGCTGTTCGCCTCCCAGGTGGCCTCCAGCAGCCTCAACCATTCGGTCTCGCAGCTCAGCCGCCAGCTGGTCGGAGAGATGCAGTGGCAGCTCGCCTCCCGCGGCTCCGAAGGCTTCCCGCGCGCGCTGCTGCCCCGCGTCCGCGCGATCCCCGGGGTCAGGCAGGCGCTGCCCGTGCTGGAGGAGCAGGCAAGGGTGATCGGGCCGCGCGGCAGCGAGTCGGTCGCGCTGCTCGGCACCGGCCCCCAGTTCGCCCGCGCGGGCGGACCGCTGCTTCGCCGCTTCAGCGCCAGGCAGCTGGAGCACCAGCAGGCGCTCGCGCTGCCCGCGCCGGTCGCGCAGAGGATCGGAGCGGAGTCGCTCACCCCGATCGAAGTGCAGGTGGGAACGCATGTGAGTGAAACCCTGCTCGGCGCGACCCTCCAGGAAGGCGACATCGGCGGCCTGGTGGACA
>DAHVAB010000331.1:2326-2573 GCA_027314825.1 Solirubrobacterales bacterium | reverse complement strand
AGCCGATCGGGGCGTCGGTTCCGATCCCGATCTCCGCGTCGGTGCAGGCTGCGAGGCCGTTGGCGGCGGAGGGGTTGAGCGTCATTCCTTCGGGCAGCGCCACCTTCGCGGTGAGCAGCTCCGGGGAGTCGCGCTTGGCCGGCTGGTCGGTCGCCTGCGGGACGGTGAGCGTGACCGTCGCGCCGTCAGGGGCGTCGGAGCGGGTGGTTTCGGGCGCCACCGTGAGCTTCGGAGCGAGAGCCAGCGT
>DAHVAB010000331.1:0-2316 GCA_027314825.1 Solirubrobacterales bacterium | reverse complement strand
CAGCCGGTCACGCCGACCGGCGTTTCGTTGCGGTAGGAGAGGAAGTGGCCTTCTTCGGAGTGGGAGTCGACGTGCAGCCAGCTCACCTGCGGGCCGTCGCAGGCGCTCGGCATCGTGATGAAGGCGCGCTGCGGCGCGGCCGGGTTGTGTTCGTGGGGCGAGCCCCAGAAGATCAGCTTCGATTCGACGATTTCGGGGGCTGTGGGAACGTTCTCGATCTTGAAGTACTCGTGGTAGTCGCCGGTCGGCACGCCGGCCGATTCCCCGCCCGGCGCCGGCGGTTCGTGGTACCAGCTGAGGCCCGTTTCGAGGTAGATGATGCTTTCCAGCTTCAGCAGGGAGACGGTCGGGCTCTTGACCAGCACCCCGAACCGGGCCGGCTCGCCGCTCAGGTGGGGCAGGTCGTAGACGGGGAAGGTTTCTTTGACGGTGATCGAGCCGAGGCCGCTCGGCGGCAGCAGCGCTCCGAGCCCGAGCAGTTCGAGCAGCGCGTTGCCGCCTTCGACGGTGCCGAGCGCTTCGTCGACGCCCACCTGGCTGCCGGCCAGGCAGCCAGCGCCGGTGCCGTGAAGCTGGGCTTCGAGCTGCGCCTGGCTGCAGATTTCAGCTGCTTCGGGGTTGATCGCGAGCCCGGGCGGGATGTCGACGCGCACGTCCTTGACGTGGCCTTCGGGGGTGTAGACCTTGCCGGCGACCCCGGCGCTTTCCTTGGAGTTGAAGCGGAAGCCGGTGATGCCGTAGTCGGGGTGGGCTGCCGCCTGCGTGAAGAATTCCGAGGCCGGGCCGGAGTCGCTGCAGGTGGTGGTGGCGCAGGTGCCCGCTTCCCACTTCGATACGCCGAACGCGGCGCTCGCGCCGGCGGGCAGGGCAAGCAGCGCCGAGAGCACGAGCGTGCAGACGATCGCGAGCGCGGGCAGTGTGCGGGGGAGCGGACCGGCGGCGCTGGCCGGCTCGGCCCCCTCGCTCGCACGCCGGCGCGCCATCGCCCGGCCACCGGGCGTCTGTGCCTCAAGGTCATGGCAGACAGTCTGCACTCGCATGCCTCTCCTCCTCGTGCCCGTGCTCCGGATGGGGCTCACCGTGAGCCTACCCCGCGTCGCTGGGCGTCAATCGTGGGCTGGACATGACGGTTGAGACTGTCCGCGGAGGCGATCCTCACGCGCTGGCGCGATCATCACGCGCTGGCGCGATCCGGCCCGGGCGTCCTCCTCACGCGCTGGCGCGATCCGGCGCGCTGGCGCGATCCGGCGCGCGAGGCGGTCAGCTCTTGACGGCGCGCACGGCGGTGCCGTAGGCGCAGATCTCGGTCCAGGTGGCGCCGAGCTCTGAGGTGTCGAAGCGGAACGCGACCACGGCGTTGGCACCCTTGGCCTCCGCCTCCTCGATCAGCCGTTCCTGGGCGTGGACCCTGCCCTGGGCGAGCATCTTGGTCATCCCCTTCAGCTCACCGCCGACCAGCGACTTCAGGGAGGCGCCGAACTGCGAGCCGATGTTGCGTGCCCGCACGGTCAGCCCGAAGACCTCGCCGAGCACCTCCTCGATCCGGTAGCCGGGGAGGTCGTTCATCGTGGTGATGATCACGGGCGCCATCCCCCGCTTGCGCGGTGCCCCTCGGCTGACGGGGCATCGCGTCGCCGGCCGTGGCCGGCGGCCGCACCACCACGCACGTCAGGAATCGCCCTGGCCTCCGGGGCGCGTCTTGGAGGCGAGGTAGCGCTGGTTTTCCGCGCGCTCGTTCCTGATCTGGATCGCGATGTAGACGATGATCAGGTTGACGACCACGCCGATCCCGACGAAGACGATGAGCAGGCCGAAGGTCCGTTCGAAGGCCGGATCGACGGCGAGGATCGTGTGCAGGAGCGCCGACATCGGGCGGGAGCCTACCATCACGGCGCCCGCCGGTGCGGTGAAAGCGCGGTCCCGCGCCGAGGTGTCGTAGCCTTATGGCTCCGCTTTCAGCGCCACAATGGAGAGGTGCCGGAGCGGTTGAACGGGCGCGACTGGAAATCGCGTAACGGGGGTCAACCTCGTTCGAGGGTTCGAATCCCTCCCTCTCCGCTGACGATCGTATGCAGGCAGTCGGGTGGCTGTGATGCTCGCCGCTGAGCCGGCGCCCTCCATCGGCGTCGTCATCTGCGCGTACTCCGACGATCGGTGGGATGAGCTCGTCGACGCGGTGGAGTCCGTGCGCACACAGTCGCGGCCGGCGCGGGAGATAGTCGTCGTGATCGACCACAATGGGCCTCTGCTGGAGCGGGCGCGGGCCGCGTTCGAGGTTGCGGGTGAGGGCGCGGCGCGATCGTCTGAGGGCGCGGC
>DAHVAB010000330.1 GCA_027314825.1 Solirubrobacterales bacterium | reverse complement strand
AGCGCCTGGCGCCACCATGCGGCGTTGGCCGGATGCTCCCAGCGGCCCGTCAGCAGGCGCCCGGCGTTCTTGGCCAGCCGCCAGATCCCCGGCAGCCCCTTGCGGGCGATCGAGACGACCTTCTGCATGATCACCTCGCGATCGCGGGCGCCGCCCCCGCCGATCGAGAACATCATGTCGCCGATCACCAGGCGGCCGCCGGGCTTGAGCACCCTGAACGCCTCGGCCAGCGCGCGGTGCTTCTCCGGCTCGCGCAGCTCGTGGTAGCAGTAGTTCGACACGACGACGTCAGCCACACCGTCGACCAGCGGCAGGCTGACCGCGGAGGCGTACACCGCCTTCACGTTCTCATATCCGGCGCTCTGCGCCTTCACCTCCAGATACTCGCCCATCGCGCGCGAGCTGTCGATCGCCCAGACCGTGTCCGCGCCGCCGGCCACCTTCAGCGTGAGCAGGCCCGTGCCCGAGCCGACATCCACGATCTTCTCGCCGCCGCGCAGGTCGGCCAGCTCGACGATCCGTTCGCGCAGCGCGGCAAACCCGGGGCTGCGCGCGATCTGCTCGGCGTCGCCCACATGGACATCCCAGTTCTTGGCGGCTCTGGCCATCCTTGCGATCCTTGCAGAATCCCTAACGCGGAGCTATTGGCATGAGTAGATTTCTCTCATCGCGGGGCGGGCGAGGTCGGGCTACCCCAGGGGCGGGCGAGGTCGGGCTACCCCAGGGCCTGCCGAGGTCGGGCTACCCCAGGGGCGGGCGAGGTCGGGCTACCCCAGGGCCTGCCGATGTCGGGCTACCGCAGGGGCGGGCAGGGGTCTGGCTACCGCTCGCCGTAGGGAGCGTCGCCATAGACGTGCCCCGGGGCGCCGGCGCGTTCGCGCTCACGGTCGCGCAGCTCGAAGTACAGGACGGCGGCCGCCAGGGCCGAGATCGGGGCGACGAGCACGCCCACGACCACGCGCACGACGAGGCCGACCGCGGACCCGGCCGCTGCGCCGGCGGAGGCCAGGATCAGGCTGATGAGGCCGACGCCGACCAGCAGCACGAGGATCACGCCGAAGACCTGCCAGCCGTGGCCCCTGACCAGATCGCGGCTGCGACCGAGCGCCCGCAACGCCCCGGTCCGCTCGATGACCACGACCGGGGCGACGACCGCCCAGAAGGTGACGAGGATCAGCCCCGGCACGATCAGCAGCACGAACCCGACCGCCTCCAGGATGCCGGCGATCAGCGCCACCGCGATCAGCTGCCAGAGAACCGGCGCGACCGCCCGCACGAGCTGCGAGGGCCCGACGCCGCGGCGGCCCTGCTGCAGCTCCGAGACGAGCTCCACGACGATCCCGGTGAACACGGTCCCCGCCACCAGGTCGATGACCAGTGCCAGCAGCTCCAGGCCGCCGGAGCCGGAGGAGGCGATCACGGTGGTGAGGATCCCGGTGATCACGTAGACGACCGCGGCGGCCGGCATCAGCACCGGCGCCTCGTCCACATATATGCGGAAGACCCGGCGTATGACGGCGCCGATCTCTATCGGTCTGCTCAACGCTCGCTCCTTCTCGGAATCGCATCCGGCGGGGCGCCGGCCTGCGGCCCGATCGCGTGACGGCGCAGACGATACGCCCCGCCCCCGACGGCCGGGGCAGCCAGCCGGTGGTCGGCTACGCCGCGATCGCCCGCTCGACGCCCTGCGCCCTCGCCCTGCGCTGCTCTGCGGCCAGCCGCCGCGCGCCGCTGCGCCCGTGCTCCTGCAGACCGTCGTAGAGCCGCTTGATCTCGGCCAGTATCTGGTCGGCGACCGCCTGCTGCTGCTCCCTGCTCGGATTCTCCACCCGCTCCCACTGGATCGCGTCGCCATATTGGACGGTGATCTTCGGGAATCGCAGCCGCTTCCAGTTGCGGATGTGCGACGAGCCGTAGATCGCGACGGGCACGACGGGCGCGCCCGTGCGCAGGGCGAGCCGTCCGATGCCCGGCTTGGCGGAGTCTGAGACCCTGCCGCTGCGCGAGCGGCCGCCCTCGCAGTACATCACCACCACGCTCTGCTTTGCGAGGATCGTCTCGGCGGTGATGAACGTCTCCTCGTCTCGGGCGCCCCGGCGCACGGGGAAGACGCCCCCGTGGGTGTAGATGAACTGCAACGGCCGTTTGAAGAGCTGCGACTTGGCCATGAAGCGGACCTTGCGCCTGATGAACCCGGCGGTGAGAAAGTGGTCCATGAAGGAGAAGTGGTTGGGCGCGAGGATGGCGGCGCCGCGGCCCGGCACCTTCTCGGCGGAGATGGACCGGGCGCGCAGCAGCGTGAACGCATAGAGGCTGGTCAGCAGGCGTGTGAGCTCGTAGGCCCAGTCGGGCTCGCGGGTGCGGGACCGCTCGTGGAAGCGGTCGAAGTGCTCCTTCGGACGGGGGTCCGAGTAGACCTGGGCGCGCATCGGGGCGAGATCGCTCATCGTTTGCTCTACCTCATCGGGGCGGTGAGGTTACGCTCCGCCCGCCGTCGCTGGGCTGACGGCGCCGGCCGGTGCCGGCGGCTCGGCGTCCGAGCCGACGCCCATCTCGGTGCCCGCCGCCGGCGGCTCGGCGACCGAGCCGACGCCCATCTC
>DAHVAB010000032.1 GCA_027314825.1 Solirubrobacterales bacterium | reverse complement strand
GCGCGCGGGGCTTGCCGGAGGCGCGCTCTATTACGACGCCTGGGCCGACGACGCGCGAATCACCTTCGAGAATATTCTCGACGCCGCCCTCCATAGGGCCGCAATTGCCAACTACACTAGTGTCGAGCGCTTCATTCGCGGTGCCGACGATCCTCGGTGAGATCCGCCGCTACTTCCGCGACTGCGGCTGGAGCATGCGCGTACCACGCAGCCTGCAGGAGCGAACGCTGAAGGTCGCCCGCGCACAGGAGGAGATCAGCAGCGAACGCAGGCGCACGGCAACCGTCGGCGAGCTGGCCGAGCGGCTGGAGCTGAGCGTCGAGGAAGTGGGCGAGGCACTGCAGTCCGCGCACGCATACGACGTCCTCTCCCTCGATGCGCCCTTCTCCGACGATGAGCCCAGCACCTACTCCGAGAGTATCGGGCAGATCGACCGGCGCTACGAGCTGGTCGAGCTCGATGCCTCCGTCAGCGCGGCCCTCAGCGAGGTGCCGGCGCTTGAGAGAAAGGTGCTCTACCTCCGTTTCATGCGGGAACTCACGCAGACCGAGATAGCCGAGCGGATAGGCGTCTCCCAGATGCAGGTATCACGACTGCTGCGCCGCTCTCTGGAGCGACTGCGCGCGCTCGCCGATGGATGACTCGCAGGCTGCCGCGTGTACCACCACAACACCTCTCGATCCGCATCATGCGCTCGATCGACCCTGGAGATGGCACGCCGGCACCGGACAATGACCGCACGGCTCTGCCAGCGCCGCCACCGGGCCGCTCCCTCATGTGACGGCCGGCGGGGCCGATACCTTCTAGGAAGCTCACCACCCGTGTCATCCGATGAAGCCACCGTGCCGAACATCCGCCTGAACCTGCTGGCAGAGCCAGAGCAGGTCGCGTTGGTACGCGAGCTGCTCGGCGCTGTGGCCGAGGAATATCGGCTGCAGGAGCCGGATGTCAACGACATCCAGACCGCGGTCTCCGAGGCCTGCAACAACGTCGCCCAGCATGCCTATCCGGATGAGGCGGGCCCGATGGAGGTCGACGTTCAGATCGTCGAGGACGCGCTGGAGGTCGCGGTCAGGGACCGCGGCAGCGGTATTCAACGCGTCAGTCCGCGGATCGACGGCGAGGATCGCCAGACGCTCGGCATCGGCATGATGATCATGAAGACGCTCAGCGAGAGCGTCGAGTTTCGCACGCGCCACCACGGAGGCATCGAAGTGCGCATGCGGTTCGCCGTCCCTGGTGTTCACGCCGCTCCGCGGCAGGTGCCCGCTGCGGAGATGGATCTCGGCAATCCTCGCTGCGACGACACCACCAGCACCATCGCGGTCGCCCTGGAGCCGCCGCGCCTGGCGAGCGCCGTCCTCCCGCGGCTGCTGAGCGCCGCGGCGGCACGCTCGCACCTCTCGACCGACCGCCTATCCGACCTCGTGATAGTCGCAGACGCGATAGCCGCCCATGCGCCACAGACGGTCGCCGGGGCGCAGCTGACCGTGCATGCCACGATGCGGCATCGGAGCATCCAGCTGCGAGTTGGACCGCTGCCGGACGGCGGCGCCGAGCAGCTACTGGCCATGGCAGCGCCCCCGAGCATCGCCCGCCTGCTCCAGACGCTGAGCGACGAGCACCGAGTCGACAGCGACCGCTTCGAACGCGAGGTGCTCGTCCTGCGCATCGACGAGCACCGGCCACTGCTGCCGCCAAAGCCCGCTTGACAACGGCCGCTGCCGGCGGCTGCGAGGAGGCTCCACCGCGGCGGGCGTGACCTGTCGTCTGCGGACGGCCTCCCCAGCCGATTCGAACGGTCCTCCTCGCCGATTCGAACTGACGCAACGCGTGCCGAGGGCTGGTAGCTTCCTGCCCATCAGTGCCGAGTCCCGCGCCTTCCGAGGGGCGGGATCGGGGGACCCAGATGCGGCCTGCGGGCCGCGGGGGCGAATCGTCACGACAGCCGTGACGTAGCGCACAGCGCGCGAGCCCGACAGCTAACCCCGTAGGCGCCCCGCAAGACCGAAAGGACTCAACCCATGTCGGGCACCCCGCGCGATTGCGCCGCTCCCGAGCCCCTGCCAACCACCCCCGCGCGCCGACGCGCGCGGCGGATCCCCCTTGGCTGCCTCGCAGCGCTCATCGCGCTGCTCGCGACGCCGCCCGCCTCGCTCGGCGAGCCGCGCCTGCTCCAGGATGCCTTCGCGCCCGCGCAGACGGGCGGCCTCGCCGCTGTGGGCATGCAGACGGCGTCAATCAGCCGTGTTCGGCCCGCCAGACGCCCGCCTCGCCGGCGCGCGTACGTCGACCCACTCCCGGGCGGCTTCGCAGCCGGGCGGACCGATATGGGCGTCGACTTCACCGCGCGGGCCGGAGCCCCGATCCTCGCGATCGGGCGCGCAAAGATCCTCGGTATCCACCCCGGCTGGTATCCCCCAGGGGGCCCGAACGGCGGCAACCTGCTCGAATACAAGCTGCTGAGCGGTCGCGACGCCGGCCGAAGCATCTACGTCGCCGAGCAGATCGCGGTCGCGGTACACCCCGGCCAGACGGTGCGCGCGGGAGCGGTGATCGGGCGCTACGCGGCTTCCGGGACCGGCATCGAGACGGGATGGGCGGCCGGTGGCGGCACGACGCTGGCGCAGGCGAGCACCGGCTACAACGAGGGCGAAGTGACCAGCGCAGGAATAAGCTTCCGCCGCTTCCTGGGAGGCCTGCGTGCCACCCCGCAGGCTCGTTATGCCCACGCGGCGCGCATCGCCCGCCGCTCCCCGGCGAGCGGAGCGAGCTCACAACAAGCGAGGAGCTGAGCGGACCGCTCGGCCCGGTTGGCGGGCTGCCCGAACGCCTCATCGCTACCGTCGCGTGCGTCCACCCGGGCCGAGCAGTCCTGAGCGCGGGCGGCGGGGCGCGACACGCTGCGCAGAGGCGTTCCGGCGGCGGCCAGGCGGGCGCTATAGTTAGGAGCACCTAATGAGGGTCGCCTAAGACGATGCTACGGATTCGATTGAACGTACTGCACACAGGCCGCCGCCGCACCAAGCGGGCGGTGCCATCCCCGCCCCGGCGGTCGGCCCCCATGCCGCAGCGGGCGCCGGCCCCGGTAGCCGCCGGCTATCGCCTGGAGGCCGCCGCTCGGCGGATGGGCGTCGCCGGCAAGCTCGGCTGCGACCGCTGCCGCTGAGCCGCGACTCCTACCTGGGCAGACCGGCGATCAGCTCGCCGATCCGCTCCATGCCGAGCGCCAGCGTCGCCCGGGAGGCAGCGTATGAGATCCGCAGGTGCCCGACGCCGCCCGGCCCGAACCCGCTGCCCGCGAGCACCGCGACGCCCGCCTCATCCAGCAGCCTGTCGGCGAGGCTCTCCGCGGGCAGCGGCACGCCGCTCACATCCGGGAAGGCATAGAACGCACCGGACGGCGTCGCGCACGAGACCCCCGGGAGCGCGTTCAGGGCGTCCACCACGAGGTCGCGCCTGTCGCGCAGCTGCGCGACCATCTCCTCGACGCTCTCCTGCGGGCCGTCCAGGGCGGCGATCGCCGCGCGCTGCACGAACGGCGGCACGCAGGAGGTCGAGTTGACGATCAGTCGGGTGAGCGGATCTATCAGCCGTTCTGGGACGGCGGCGTACCCGCACCTCCATCCAGTCATAGCGTACGCCTTCGAGAGCCCGTCCAGCAGCACCGTCCGCTCCGCCATCCCCTCCACGGTCGCGATCGAGCTCACCTCCTCGCCGTAGGCGATCTGCGCATATATCTCGTCGGAGAGCACCCACGCTCGCGTCTGCATGATCATCCGTGCTGCCTGCGCGAGCTGGGCGGCCGCCTGCACCCCGCCGGTTGGATTGTTCGGCGAGTTGAGGATCACGAGCTTGGTGCGCTCGCTGAGCGCGGCACCGAGCTCCTCCAGGTCGAATCCGAAGCCGTGCGCTTCGCGCAGCCGCAGCGCGACGGGCGTGGCGCCGGCCCACCGCACCGCCGAGGCATAGATCGGAAAGCCCGGGTCCGGCACCACCACCTCGTCGCCCGGCTCGCAGAGCGCCAGCACCGTGAAGAGGATGAACGGCTTGGCGCCGTTGGCGACGAGCACTCTGGCCGGCTCGATCGCGATCCCGCGCGAGCGGGTCAGATGGCTTGCGGCCGCCTCCCGCAGCTCCGCCATGCCCGCGGCCGGGGCATAGTGGGTCTCCCCCGCCCTTATCGACGCAATCGCCGCCTCCCCCACGTGCGCCGGCGTTGGGAAGTCAGGCTCGCCGATCTCCAGATGCACGATCTCCCGTCCCTGCCGTTCAAGCTCCTGGGCGCGGGCGAGCACGGCGAAGGCCGACTCGGTGCCGAGCCGCGCGACCGCGGCCGCGACGGACGGCTGCCCGGTGTCGTCGGGCCTCAGAGCACTCACACGCACGCTTGACAGCTTACGCCCACCGTACAGCCCCATCGCCAAACGGTCGCGGACTCCGCAATCGACCACACGCTGCCCAGGTGCTCTCGCCGCACGCAGAGGGGTCTTGCCCGGATGCCAGCCCGCCGCCTCGCGCCTACGGTGCACTCGTGAGCCCTTCCTCGAGTGCCATATCGCGGCTCCACCGGGCCGCCGACGGCGGGCTGCTGGTCGCGCTGGCCTGCCTGCCACTGCTCGGCCCCGGCGGCGTCCGGCCGGCGCAGGCGCTCACGGCAGGCACGCAGGACCGACGCCCGGCGCAGGCGCAGCGCAGCGGCGCCGCCGCGGCGCCGGCGAGCACCACGCGGGCGGCGCGAACGCAGCGGCTCGGCTCGCACGGCACGGCGGTGCGGCAGCTCCAACGCACGCTCGCCCGCACCGGCTACCTGCCAACCCGCGCCGTCGACGGCGCCTTCGGGGTCCAAACCTGGAACGCGGTCGTCGCCTTCCAGGGCTGGAACGGGCTGCCGCGCGACGGCGTCGTCGGCCCGCGCACCAGCGCCGCCCTCACCCACGCTCGCCGGCCGCTGCCATGGTCGCGCGCGGAAGGCTACGAGGTCCACATCGCTCGTCAGGTGCTGCTGCTCGTCCGCGGAGGCACCGTCCAGCGCGCGGTCCACGTCTCCACAGGCATGCCCGGCCTAACAACGCCCGTCGGCCACTTCGCCGTCACCCGGCGCGAGACCATGAGCTGGTCGGTGCCGTTCAAATCGTGGATGCCGCTCGCACAGTACTTCTACGGCGGCTACGCCATGCACGAGTACCCGGAGGTTCCCTCCTACCCCGCCTCGCACGGGTGCATCCGGGTGCCGGAATCCGAAGCCCTGGTGGTCTGGCGCTTCGGGCGCGTGGGCATGCGGCTGTGGACCACGCCCTGAGCATCGCGGAGCTCGCCGAAGCGGGCCCGGAGCCCATCGCGCACGCAGCATTGCGGTGGCCGGCGCGGCGCCATCGCGGCGGCGGTGCAGCGTGACGGCGCCGTCGCGCCCCCGACGGCACCGGCTCAGCGTCACGACGCCGGGGCGGCGATCGAGCCCGGCTCCGGACCGACGCCGCGCTCCAGGCTCACCGTCTGACCGGCCGCCGCCGCGGGCCGGATGCCGGCGATCGCGTATGCCTCCTCCTGCTCGAGGGTCTCATGGTCGAGCAGGCCCTGCGCGAGGGCATCCAACCGCCCGCGATTGCCGCTCAGCAGCTGGGTCACCTGCTCGTGGGCGTCCTCCACCAGGTGGTGGACCTCCTGGTCGATCAGCTGCTTGGTGGCGGGCGAGACCTCCTCGGCTCCCGGATAGACGGGCATCTGCCCGTCCTCGTTGATCACCGCGAGCGGTCCTATCACGTCGCTCATCCCCCATAGCCCCACCATGTTGCGCGCCAGCTCGGTGACCTGCTTGAGGTCATTCTGGGCGCCGGTCGTCACCTCCTCGAAGACGAGCTCCTCTGCGACCCGGCCACCCAGCGCCACCTTGATCTTGCCGAGCAGGTAGGAGCGGTCGTAGCTGAAGCGGTCCGCCTCCGGCGCGGATAGCGTCACCCCCAGAGCGACCCCGCGCGGAATGATCGAGACCTTGCGCACCGGATCTGCTCCCGGGGTCAGCATCGCGACGATCGCGTGTCCGGCCTCGTGGTAGGCGGTCCGCCGGCGCTCGCCGGGGCTCAGCAGGATCCGCCGCTCGGTTCCCAGCACCAGCTTCTCCAACGCGTCGTGCAGGTCGGCCATCTGCACCGCGTCATGCCCGCGGCGGGCCGCCATCAGCGCGGCCTCATTGATCACGTTCGCCAGGTCGGCCCCCACCATCCCGGCGGTGGTGGCCGCCAGCCGACCGAGATCGGCGTCGCCGGCCAGAGGCACCGAGCGCACATGCACCTGCAGGATCTTGCGCCTGCCGGCCGTGTCGGGCGGCTGCAGGCTCACACGGCGATCGAAGCGGCCCGGGCGCAGCAGCGCCGGGTCGAGCACCTCGGGGCGGTTGGTCGCCGAGAGCACGATCACGCCGACCGAGGGATCGAAGCCGTCCATCTCGGTGAGGATCTGATTGAGCGTCTGCTCGCGCTCGTCGTGACCCCCGCCGAAGCCGCCGATCGCGCCGGCACGCGAGCGCCCGATCGCATCCAGCTCGTCGATGAAGATGATCGCCGGCGCCGCCTGCTTGGCCTGGTTGAACAGGTCCCTCACCCGCGAGGCGCCGACACCCACGAACATCTCCACGAACTCGGAGGCGGAGATGGAGAAGAACGGCACCTTCGCCTCGCCGGCCAGCGCCCGTGCCAACAGCGTCTTGCCCGTGCCGGGCGGCCCGGTCAGCAGCACCCCGCGCGGAATGCGTCCTCCGAGCTTTCGATACTTCCCCGGATCCCGCAGGAAGTCTACGAGCTCGGAGAGCTCCTGCTTGGCCTCGTCTATGCCTGCAACATCCTCGAAGGTCACACGCTGCTCGGATGGCTCGACCCGTTGGGCGCGCGAGCGTCCAAACGCGCCGATCCCGCCGGCGCCGCCCATCCCCGCCGCAGACCTGCGCATCACCCACACGAACAGCAGGACCAGCAGCAGAGCCGGCCCGAAGTAGAGCAGCAGCGTCACAAACCACGAGCTTCCTTCCGAGGGCGCCGTCGCATTCACCTTCACGCCCTTTTCTTCCAGCAGGCCCATCAGCGCCTTCTGATCGGCGAATTCCGGCACCTCCGTAGTGAAATGCTTGACCGGTTCGGCCTGGCTGTTCGGGTAGCGCACATCGGAGCGGAAGTCGCCTTCCACCGACGCCCCCTTCGTCGAGATCGCGCTCACGTTCTTGGCCTTGACCTGATCGAGGAAGGTCGGGCTGTAGGGGATCTGCACGCTCGACGGTTTGCTCGTGAGGCTCGAGCTGAGCAGGATGTTCAGCAGGATCAGCAGCACGAAGAAGATGAGCAGCCCGCGCCCGAGGCGCCAGCCGGAGCGCGGCTGGTCGCCGGGCGGCGGGCTCATGGGCTGGCGCTCACCCGGCGGTCGGTTGCCGTCGAACGGCGAGGGCTCGGGGCGCCGCGGTCCCGGCGCGCTCCCCTGCGAGTCGTCTCTGGGTGTCGACATGGCCTTCGGCGTCCCATCTCCGGGTCCAATCTCTGCATCACAATTCCTATATCTGAGCCCTCCCGGAAGCATCCGCAGACGGCCGTGCCAGCCTCGCGCAAACTACCGAGCCGTCGGCGGCGCACCCGCGCCCGGGCGCGAGGCCGCGGGGCCTTCTACGGTTGCGCCGAGCGTCCCACGATGGTGAACTGAGCCTGAGCGCCGGCGGCACCGTCCAGCAGGCGCTTCCCGGATGCTCGCATCGGCCCGGAGCGCCGTGCCGGAGCGCGGCGAGAGCAGGGATGGACGCCACTGAGACCCCCATCGACACGGCCGGCCCCTTTCAGATCGAGCGGGCGCGCAAGCGGGACGGTCAGCTCGTCGCCTTCGATGCCGACCGGATCGCCGAGGCGATCTTCAGGGCGGCCCGCGAGGCCGGCCGGCCGGAGCGCTCCCTCGCCGACCGGATCGCGGCCGCGGCGATCGTCGGGCTCACCGCCGGGCGTCGGGCGATCGTCTCCGTCGAGGATGTCCAGGACGCCGTCGAGCTGGCGCTCATGCAGGACGGCCTCGACGAGATCGCAAGACGCTACGTGCTCTACCGCCGCCGGCGCGCGGAGCTGCGCAGCGCCAAGCGGATGCTCGGCGTCACCGACGAGCTGAAGCTGTCTCTGAACGCGGTCGCCGTGCTGCGCGAGCGCTACCTGCGTCGCGGAGGCGGCGGCGGAGACCGGGGCGGAGCCGGCGGCGGTGGTGGCGCTCGCGGCACAGACGGAGGCGGCGGAGGCGGAGGCGGCACAGGCGGCGGCACCGGCGGACGAGGCGGAGGCGAGGGCAGGGGCGAAAGCGAGATCGTCGAGTCGACCGGCGAGATGATGGACCGCGTCGCCGCCCACGTCGCCGCGGCGGAGGAGCGGTTCGCCGCCGGCTCATCCGCACGGTGGCGCGAGGATTTCTCGCGGATGCTGCGCGGGCTGGAGCTCCTGCCCAACTCGCCGACCCTGATGAACGCCGGCACCACGATGGGCCTGCTCTCCGGATGCTTCGTACTACCGGTCGAGGACTCGCTCTCCTCGATCTTCGAGGCGTTGAAGGAGATGGCGCTCATCCACCAGGCCGGCGGCGGCACGGGCTTCTCCTTCTCCGCGCTGCGTCCGCGGGGCGACACCGTGGCCAGCACGGGCGGCAGCGCGAGCGGGCCTGTGCCATTCATGAGGATCTTCGACGTGGCCACCGAGGTGATCAGGCAGGGCGGCCGCCGACGCGGAGCGAACATGGCGGTGCTGGACGTCTCCCATCCCGACATCGAAGAGCTGATCGACGCCAAGACGCAGGAGGGCAGCCTCTCCAACTTCAACCTCTCGGTCGGGGTGAGCGAGGGCTTCATGCGGGCGGCCTCGCAGGGCGCTACGCACGTGCTCCTGCACCCCCGCACCGGCCGCGAGGTGAGCCGCGTGCCCGCCCGCGAGCTGCTGCGCCGGATCGCGGCGCAGGCATGGCGCACCGGGGACCCCGGCCTGCTCTTCCTCGATGCGATCAACTCGGCCAACCCGGTGCCCTCGCTCGGTCGGATCGAGGCGACCAACCCGTGCGGGGAGGTGCCGCTGCTGCCACATGAGTCCTGCAACCTCGGCTCGATAAACCTTGCCAGGATGGTTAGGGCAGACCGGCTCGACTGGGAGCGGCTGCGAGCGACGGTCGCGCTCGGAGTGCGCTTCCTCGACGACGTGATCGAGGTCAATCGCTATCCGACGGCGGAGATCGCGCGGGCGAGCAGGCGCACCCGCAAGATCGGCCTCGGCGTGATGGGCCTGGCCGAGACGCTCGCCCTGCTCGGCATCCCCTACGACAGCGAGCAGGGGGTCGCGCTCGGCGGGCAGATCGCCGCCACCCTCCGGGATGCCGCCGAGACGGCCTCGGAGCGGTTGGCGACCGAGCGGGGCCCATTCCCAGCCTGGCGAGCGGACGCCGCCGGGGTCGCGGCACGCCCGCGGCGCAACGCCCAGCTGCTCTCGATCGCGCCGACCGGAACGATCTCGATCATCGCCGGCACGACCTCCGGGATCGAGCCGATGTTCGCCATCTCCTACCTGCGCAGAGCGCTCGGCCGCCAGCTGACCGAGACCAACACCGCCTTCGAGGCGCTCGCTCGCGAACGCGGCTTCTACAGCGAGGAGCTGATGAGCGATATCGCGCGCACAGGCACGCTCGCCGATCGCACCGAGGTTCCCAGCGAGGTGCGCCGCGCATGGGTCACCGCGCTGCAGATCGCGCCGGAGTGGCACCTGCGCATGCAGGCCGCCTTCCAGGAGCACTGCGACGGCGCCGTCTCAAAGACGGTGAACCTCCCTCAAGACGCGACGGTCGACGACGTGCTCGGCATCTACCTCTCCGCGTGGCGGTCAGGAGTCAAGGGCATCACCGTCTACCGCTACGGCTCCCGGCAGGACCAGGCTCTCCGCCTGCTCTCCGACGCGTCCTCCGGTCCGCGCCCGCCGGTCGGCGTACACGCCGAGTACGCGGGCGGGTGCGCGTGGCGATCATGTGAGTTCTGAGCCGACAGGCTCCCTCGCTCAGGCGCCCGCGAGTGGACGTGGCGATCATGTGAGCTCTGAGCCGGAGGGCTCCCGCTCGCTCAGGCGCCCGCGAGCGCCGCCCGCACCGCGACCAGGGGCCACTCGCGCTGCACCGACTCCTCCCTGCCCCGGCTCCTGAAGTACTCCTCCAGGGAGGCGGCCTGCTCGGCCGCCCAGACGACCTGGCTCTCGTGCAGCTCACGCAGCGGCATCGCCGCGAGCTCGGGGATCGAGGAAGCGAGACGGAAGGCCAGCCGGGCGGCGGCGAGAGCATCGGCGTTGGCGTCATGAGCGGCCTCCAGTGGCACGCTGTACTTGCTGCACACCGCGTCGAGCGTCCGCTTGCCCTTCCGATAGCGATCGAAGTGCTTGTCGATGATGTGCGGGTCGACGACCAGCGTCCGCTCCGCCCCGCCGAGGCGGTCCACTAGCGGCTCGACCCCGTGCCGGCGCGCCTCGCGGTCGAGGATCGTCAGATCGAAGCGGGCATTGAACGCGACGATCGGCACTCCGGCCAGCACCTGCTCGGCCAGCAGGGCCGTAATCTCCTCCACCGCTCGCGCGGGCTCCCCGCCCTGCGCCCTGGCCCGCTCCGTGCTCACCCCATGCACGTCCGTCGCCGCCTGCGGGATCTCCACCCCCGGGTCGACCAGCCACGAGCGGTGCTCCTCGGGCATCTCGCCACCGAGCAGGCTCACCGCCGCAGTCACGATCCGATCGCTCTCCGGATCGGTCCCGGTCGTCTCGATGTCGAACGCCGCCAAACGGCCTCTGTGCCACTCCATGCACCTGACGGTATCGCCGGCGGCGGACGCCCTCCCGGCGGACGCTCTGGGGGCGCAGGCTGCCCTACCCTCGAGGCATGTGCGGCCGCTACACCAACACCGCCGGGCCGGAAGAGCTCAACGAGCGCTTCGGCATCGCGATGCTCGGGCGGCACGGCACCCACCGCTACAACATCGCTCCGACCGAGCAGGTCCTCGCGATCGTCTCCCCGGAGGGCGAGCCGGAGGCGCGGATGCTTCGCTGGGGCCTGATCCCCTCCTGGGCCAAGGACATGAAGGTCGGCTACCGGATGATCAACGCGCGGATGGAGAGCGCCGCCACCTCTCCCGCCTACCGCGGCCTGATCGCGCACTCCACCCACCGCGCGCTGCAGCTCGCCGACGGCTACTTCGAGTGGCTGGCCGCCGAGCGGCGCGGCCAGCCGCGACAGCCCTTCCTCTTCACCGTCGACGGCGGCACCCCATTCGCATTCGCCTCGCTGTGGACCTGCGCGGTGATCGCCGGGCGACACGTGCAGAGCGTGACCATGCTCACCTGCGAGGCCGCCCCAAACCCGGTCGCCGCAGCGATCCACGACCGGATGCCGGTGATCCTCGCCGACGCCGAGGCTCGGGCCGCATGGCTCGATCCCTCCCTGGACGCCCGCGACGCACTCTCGCTCTGCGGCCCGCTCCCCGCCGCGCGCCTGACCGCCGCTCCCGCCAATCCCCTCCTCAACAGGGCGGGCGGGCCGGAGGGCCCCGAGCTGCTCCACCCACCGGACTGAGCAGGGCGATCCCGGCGGCGCCACTCAACCACGTCCGGCGCCGCCTCTCAACCGCAGCGTCGCCACGACGCGACCCGCGGCCGACAGGCCTCACCTCACCGACACGAGCGCGCGCGCGCGAGACGGGCGGGCTGGGACCGTCGGCTACGGCGCCCGATGCGGCTCGCAGGTGCTCAGCAGGCGCAGCGCGGGGCCCGCGAGCGGATCGTCACAGGGCTGCAACGGACCCATCTCGATGCGGCGGCCGGCAATCGCCATGCCTGCCGTGGTGGGACCGGTCATCGCCGCGAGCGGCGGCGGGCGTTCGGTCGAGATGCCGTCCCGTCCCGGGCCCGCGGGGACTATCCGCAGATGCTCTGCCGGCGGCAACGCTGAGGTCGAGAGGACGGCGGCGACCAGCAGCGAGGGGCCGAGAAGCCACGGCATCCGCATTGCCTGTGTCCTCCTTTCGCTCGTGTGGCGGCATCCGATACGGCCGACTCATCGAAGTTAGGCAGCACGTCCATAACCACCATCCGTGCAACCTACGAAGCAGCTACCCGGAATCCGCACGGCAACCGACACCGTGTAGAGCCCGCTGATGCACGGCGACATGCGGGCCGTCTCGGGCTTGGACGGACGGACGCTCGCGCTGGGCGAGGGCATTGGCGGACGGCGACATGCGGGCCGTCTCGGGCTTGGACGGACGGTCGCGGCGGCGACAGCGCTTTTGTGAGCGTCTTCTAATCCGAGCGTTAGGGGCGGCTTACTGCCTCCCGGGATCCTGGAACGCTGTGATGGGCGTGGTATCGACCAGATCGATCCTGCCCGCTGCGGGCATCAACGGCACAACCGCGATCGGCAGCTGGCATTCACAGGTCACCGCCGCCGGGCGCAGGATCGGCTCGGTGCGCCAGAGCCCGCGGATGCCGATCTACGGAGGCCGGCCGGCTTCGACCCTCGAATCCCGTGCCGTGTCGAGCTGAGGAGCAGCGACGCAAGCGCACCGACCAGCAGAAGAGAGGCGTGCCAGATGAGCGAACCGTTCCGTCCCTCCCGCAGAATCCTACATCCGCAATCGATACGTCCCGTCGGCTATCCTGATGGTATGAGGGCTCGCCTCTTCGGCGGCAGAGCAGCGAGCGACCGCCTCGTCGCGGCGAGCGCGCGTCACGGACGCCCCTGGGTTGGCGGCTCCGGCGGCCGGCCGCCCGGGTCCGGCCGCGGTGGTCCCGGTCGCGGTGGCTCCGGCCGTCCCCACCGCCGCCCGCTCTCGCATTGGCTGCTGCTCGCGCTCGGCGGCGGCGCCATCGCCGCGGCGGCCGTGATCATCACGAGCGGCGGCCAGGGCGCGGGCGCCATCGCCGGCGGCGGCGGCTCCGGCTCCGGGTCGCCGGCTGCCTCCACGCCCGCCAAGACGCAGAGCAGGACCAGGATCACGCGCCTTCCCTCCCGTAATCTCGGCAACGGCACCGCGCCGCTGACCGTCGTGCTCTCCGGCACGCCGGCCCCGG
>DAHVAB010000329.1 GCA_027314825.1 Solirubrobacterales bacterium | reverse complement strand
GTGCGCTGGCTGCTTCACACCGCCGATGCACAGGGGCTCTACGAGAAGCTCGGATTCGGTGCGCCCCGGCCGCCGTATCCGCTGATGGAACGCCTGCCGTCCCAGCCGGTCCGGCAGCCGTAGTGATCTCTGCGGCGGCCACGGCGCTCGCCGCCGCGGCGCGCCGGGTGATCGCCGCGCCCCGAGGTCTCGCGCCCCCGGGCGGTCGGGACGCCGCGCTGTTCCACCGCTTCTTCGCCGCTGTCGACCGGCGCCAGCAGGCACCGCGCTCGCCGGTCGGGCAGAGCGTCCGACCGGGGCTGGAGGCGGCGCGATCCGGCGAGCCCCCCGGCGGCGGGGGCGGCGGGGGCGGCGGGCTCTGATGGTGCGACCGCGCGCGCTCGACGCGCCCCAGCCGCTAGCCTTCGCCGCGCCGCCCGATCGGCGAGCGCTGCGTCGAGGCGGCGAGCGAGCGCAGCGACGCACAGGACGAGACGAAGGCATCGAAGATGAGCGACTCAGAGCACGCACTGCCCCAGCCGACCGCCAGCTACGAGGCCGACCCCGAGCAGGTCGGCCGCGTGCTGCTGCTGTACTCCGGCGGCCTGGATACGAGCGTGATGCTGAAGTGGATCCAGGAGCGCTACGGGGCGGAGGTGGTGACGCTTACCGTCAACCTCGGCCAGCCCGGCGAGGACTACGGGGTGATCGAGGAGAAGGCGCGCCGGCTGGGTGCGCTCGAATGCCGCACCGTCGATGCCCGCGAGGACTTCGCGCGCGACTTCCTCACTCCCGCCATCAAGGCGAACGCGCTCTACGGGGACGGCTACCCGCTGTTCACCGCGCTCGGGCGGCCGCTGATCGCCAAGCTCGCCGTCGAGCACGCGCGCGCCAGCGGCTGCGACACAATCGCGCACGGGTGCACCGGCAAGGGCAACGACCAGGTTCGCATCGAGGCGACGATTGCGACGCTCGCCCCGGAGCTGGGGGTGATCGCCCCCGTGCGCTCCTGGCAGATGGGCAGGGAGGAGGAGGTCGCCTACGCTCGCGAGCACGGCATCCCCGTGAAGGGTGGGACGGAGGTCGCGCCCTACTCGATCGACACCAACCTGTGGGGCCGCTCCTCGGAGGGCCGCTGGATCGAGGACCTGGACCATGCCCCGGAGGAGGATGTGTTCCAGCTCGTCACGCCGCCGGAGCGCGCGCCCGATCAGGCCCAGGTGGTGAGCATCGAGTTCGAGCGCGGGGTGCCCGTCGCGCTCGACGGTGAGCGGATGGGGCTCGTGGAGCTGCTGGAAGCGGCCGCGCAGATCGGACAGCGCCACGGTGTCGGCATCGTCGATCACATCGAGGACAGGATCGTGGGGCTGAAGGTACGCGACATCTACGAGGTGCCGGCCGCGACGCTGATCCTGACCGCACACAAGGAGCTCGAGCGTCTCGTCGGCACGATTCACCAGAACCGCTTCAAGCTCGCCCTCGACGAGCAGTGGGCCTACCTCGTCTATGCGGGTCTCTGGTGGGAGCCGCTGCGCGGCGACATCGACGCCTACATGAACGCGGTCAACGAGCAGGTGAGCGGCACGATCGGCGTCAAGCTGTACAAGGGCAGCGCGCGGGTGGTGACCCGCTCCTCGCCGAACGCCGTGTATGACGCGAGCCTTGCGACCTTCTCCGAGTCGGGCGGCCTGTTCTCCCAATCCGCCTCACCCGGCTTCATCGAGCTCTTCTCACTGCAATCGAAGATGGCCTGGCGGTTGCGCAACAGCCAGTAGCCGGTCCGCGTGGCGCCGGCTCGGGAGCCGGTGGCCGGTCGGCGTGGCACCTGCGCGGCAGCCGCTAGCCGGTGGCCGGTCGGCGTGGCGCCTGCTCCAGCCGACGGCGTCCACTCGTGGCGGCGGATGACGTCCGCCCTCGGGCCTAATCTGAGCGACGATGATGGCAATGGGAGATGAGACGCCGGGAGCGGGCGGCGCCGCTCGCAGGGAGTCCGAGCGTGACCTGCTCGCCGAGCGGCGCGCCCGGCGAGGGGAGGTGCAGGGCGAGGCCGCCCAGTTGCCCGGCGAGCAGATCCTGATCCGGCGCGCGGAGGCGGCCGAGGAGCAGGCGCATGCGCTCGAAGAGCGTCTGGCCGGGATTCAGAGTCGTCTGCGTGAGGCCGAGAAGGAGTGCGTGGCCGCCTCCGAGCGGCTCGCCCAGCGCGAGGCGGAGCTCCGGCTCTCCTCCGAGCGCCTCGCGGGCGGGGAGCGCGAGCTGGGCTCGGTCTCCGAGCGGCTCCTGCAGCGAGAGGGGGAGTTGCGGTCGATCTCTGGGCGATTGGCCGACCGCGAGCACGACCTGCGTCTGCTCTCCGGCCGGCTCGGGCAGCGTGACGACGACCTGCGCGCGGTCTCCGAGCGCCTGCGCGAGCGCGAGCAGCAGCTCGGGCGGCTGGAGCAGGAGATCGTCGATCGGGTCCGGGCGTTGGAACAGCGCGTCGCGGAGGTGGGGCAGGAGCTGGTCGGAGAGCGCAGCGCGCGTGAAGCCGCCGAGCGCGAGCTTGCGCGCCTGACCGCGGCCCACAGCGCGATCGAGCCGCTGATCGGCGAGCTGAAGGCGCTAGCCGGCAGGCTCCGGGTCGCCGCCGAAGCG
>DAHVAB010000328.1 GCA_027314825.1 Solirubrobacterales bacterium | reverse complement strand
AGAACGGTCAGGTAGAGGATCGGGATGCCAGTGATGAGCAGGAACGCCCGCATCCATGTGGTGGAGGCGTCGCTGCCTGCGCCCAGCGCGTGGATGACGCCGATCACCCAGACGAGCACGGTCGCCCTGTGCAGGCGGCGCCACAATCGCGTGCCGATCCGGCGGCGCACGTAGAAGCTGAGGGTGAAGAGCGCCGCCAGGTAGCCGCCGATGACGCCAAGGCCGGTGAACAGCGGCCGGTAGGAGAGGGTGAAGGGGATCGCCAGCTGGCTCAGGCCGGGGTGCAGCCAGCGGTCGCCGAGCAGAGAGAGGCCATGGAGGGTGATCGTGAGAAGGCCTGCGATCGCCAGGTGCTCGTGCAGGCGCACGAGCGTCTTCTTCGCGCCGGGCCGGCGCACCGTCTTGGTCGACATCAGCAGGCCGATCACCACCGCCAGGGAGACCAGCCCCAGCGCGAGCAGCCCGGCGGCGCGGGCCGTCAGCCACCAGAGGTAAGGGACGGGGTCGATCGCGGCCATCAGCGGACGCTCCCCGCGCCGAGGGCGCCGAAGGGCTCATCGAGCCGGCCGACCTCGATCACCTCCCCGTCGTCTGCCACGATCAGGCCGCCGTGCTCGGCGAGGATCCGGCAGGCACCGTCCGGACCGGCCAGCAGAGCGGCCTTCGCGAGCGTCTCCTCCTCCAGCGAGCTCGCGCCCAGCGCGGTTGCGCCGATCAGGCCGGTCCAGGCCGGCCTTCCGGTGGAAGGGTCGAGCAGGTGGTGGGCGAAGCCGCCGTCGGGCGTGCGCCAGAGCGCAACGTTCAGGCCGGAGGTGGCGACGCCGCCGCCGCCGACGCGCAGCGTGCGGATGCTCTCGCCGGTGAGCGGATGCTCGACCTCGACCTCGTAGGGGTCCAGCTGGGCGCCGAGGCCGCCGATCGCGATGTCGCCGCCACAGTCGACGGCGAAGCGGGTGTACGGGGAGAGACGGTGTGCGACCGCGTCGGCGCAGAGCCCCTTGCCGGTCCCGCCCGTGTCGAGGGCGATCCCGCGGGGGCGTTCGATTGCATCGTTGCGGACGCTCACGCGCCGCCAGTCTGCGCGGGCGGCCGCCCGTGCGGGGCGCCTCGGCGGGGCGCATGCGAGCGCGTCGGCCAGTGACGCGGGCCGCTCGCCCTCGCGGGAGCGCGCGTAGCCGGCCTCGGCGATCGCGCCCGCCAGGGTCGGATCCACGAGCCCGCCGCTGCGCCGAGCGGCCCACAGGCCCGCCCGCACCGCCGTGAGCAGCAGCGGCGAGGCCGCAACCCGCCGGCGCCGGTCGGCGTTCAGCCGGGAGAGCTCGCTCTCGCCGCGGAACCGTGAGAGCCGTGCGGCGAAGGACTCGATGTATGCGCGCTCACGCTCGCAGGCCTCCCGCGGCGATGGGGTCCCGGCGCCGCCGGCGAGCGGGCGCTCGACCGTGAGGCGAATCTCGCTGCCCATGCAGCGGAATGCGATTCCGGCAGGGAAGGCGATCCCGTCTGGGGAGGTGGTCCCGTCGGGGATGGTGGTCCCGTCCGAGATGGTGGTGTCGGCGGGGATGGTGGTTCGGCCGGGCATGGTGGTCCCGCCGGGGAGAATGGTTCCGTCGACCGAGGGCATCTCAGTCATCGCCCCCTTCGCCTCCGCTGCTGCGGGTCCGCACGGACGACCCCGCGCCCGGAGCAACGGCTTCGCCTGCCCCGGCCGAGGAGCCGCCGCCCCCGACGTGCACCGTTTCGGTGAGCGTCCTGCCGCGCGCGGTGGTGCGTACGATCGTGCGTAGGCGGCTGCCGCTGCCGCCCTGGGCCGAGGAGACGCGCGTCGCGCTCACCGTACCGGCGCGCGTGCTCGGGTGAAACGCGGGGTCGGAGCCGGCCTGCAGCCGCGCGGCGAGCAGGGCGAGCGTGACCAGCAGGACGGTGATCGCCGCGGCGGCGAGCGGCAGGGGGTTGCGCAGCAGGTTTCGCTCTCGCAGGCGGGACGGCCGTCGCGGACGGCGGCGTGCCGCGGTGGGCTCTTTCTCGTGGTCGCTCATCACACGCTCCGGTTCCATCGGGTCCAAGCCACCATGCCGAGCGGCCCCCCAGCGCACGCTCAGCGAATCGCAAAGAGTTGGCAAAGAGGGTTCGCCGCGCCGCGCGAGAACGGCTCAGTCGTCGGGACCCTGGTGCTCGCGCGTGCCGGTCGTGCTGGTGGTGGTAGCGGTGATGGAGGTGGTGGACGTGATCCGCGAGGAGCGCGTCCCCTCCCCGCCCACGGTCCGGCTCTCGGACTGCCTCGGCGCCAGCTGCCGGCCGGCGGAGAGCGGCTCGGAGGAGAGGCCGATGTGCTGGCTGGTGAGGCGGCTGGCCGCCCAGGTGATCAACGCGGTCAGCACGAGCCCGGCCACCGCGCCCGCCACCCAGATCCACGCCTTCCTGCTCATGTATCCAGGCTAGCCGGAACGCGCACGGCTCCGGCCCTCATGGCGCCTGCGGCAGCGACAGGGTGGCCAGCGCCCCGCCACCGTCGCGGTTTGTGAGGGTCACATCCCCTCCCCAGCTGCGGGCCAGCTCCCGTGCGATCGCCAGCCCGAGGCCGGTGCCGGGAATGCCCGCGCCGGCGCTGCCTCGGTGAAA
>DAHVAB010000327.1 GCA_027314825.1 Solirubrobacterales bacterium | reverse complement strand
TTCGTGATCTCCCTCGCCCGCGGCGAACACATCGCGCCGCACTACGGCCGGCTTCTCGCCAGCGCGAGGCGCAGCCGAAGAATGAAGCTCGCAACCACAGATGCGCTGATCGCCGCGACCGCAGCCGCCTACCAACTACCGCTCATCACGCGCAACCACGATTTCGCAGACCTCGACGGCGTCAACGCCCTCATCGTCTGAGCCGCAAGCCCCCACGGCGATGCAGCGCAAGTCTCCAGTCTGACGGGCAGACGACTGGGCTAGGTGCTCATCGCCGCGAGGTAACGGATTCTAGGCGCATCACGGGGAGCAGCCGGAGCACGGCCCTAAAAACGTGTTACACTGTCTTACATGCCTTTGGCGCGTCAGTTCTCGGCTCGCATCAATGCCTCGGTCATGGACCGCTTGGAGCGGCGGGGGGCGCGCGCCGGCCTGAACAAGTCGCGGCTTGCGGAGCGCTACATCGACGAGGGACTGCGCATGGAGGACCACCCAGGCATCGTCTTTCGCGACGGACCGGCGGGACGCCGCGCCGCTCTCGCCGGCGGCCCAGACGTCTGGGAGGTGATCGCTGTCGTGCAGGTGAGTGGGCTTCCCGGCGAGCAGGCGCTCTCAGCAGCGGCGCAGTGGGGCAGTCTCGCACTCTCGCAGGTGAGAGCCGCGACGCGCTACTACGCCGAGTACCCGCAGGAGATCGACGAGCGCATCGCGCGCAACGTCCAGGAGGCCGACGCGGCCGAGCAGCTTTGGCGCCGTGAGCAGCACGCAGCAGCGTGAAGCTGCTGCTGGACGAGATGATCTCGGCGAAGATCGCCGAGCAGCTCCGAGCTCGTGGCCACGACGTGCGCGCCGTCGATGAGAGCCCAGAGCTGCGCGGGCTCTCCGACCCAGACGTCTTCACCCACGCCCAACAAGAAGAGCGCGCAATCGTCACCTACAACCGCGAAGACTTCCTCACACTCGACCGCGAATACGCAAGCCGGCAACGCGAGCACCACGGCATCGTGATCCTGCACCCCCGACGCTTTCCGCAGGGCGAGCAGTCCATCGGAGCGCTCCTCGCATCGCTATCAAGCTTCGCCGAGGCCAGCCCACCGTATCCCAACTTCATCCACTGGTTGCAGTGACGACGGCACAAACAGGGCGGATTCGCATACCGGAGACGGGGGTCTTGCTAGGCGTATTTCTCGTCTTGATGCGGGGTAGCTGCTGCTGCTCTAGGGTCTCCTGAGTTGGGCGCTCAAGGTTGGACCTAGGGCTGGAGATCGCAGGATCGCAGCGCGCTACAATGACGCACATGGAGCTTGTCGGTATCCGCGAGATGCGCCAGAACCTCAGCCGCTACGCGCGCAGGGCGAAGAACGGCGAGTCGTTTGTGATCACAGACCGCGGCCAGGCGGTCGCGCAGCTCACGCCCGCACCGGGACGCGCATCGGCGATCGACAGGCTCGTCGCGGAGCGAGGTGCGCAGCGCGGCCAGGGTGACCTGCTGGATGTGCTTGAGGATCTGCCGAAGCCGATCCCAGGCCCGCCCTCCGGGGAGCTGCTTGATGAGCTGCGCTCAGAGCGCGGCTGAGAAGCGCTTGCCGGACTATCTGGACACCTCCGCGTTCATCAAGCTCGTGCGCTCGGAGCCTGAGAGCCAGGCGTTGCGAGCAGAGCTGGCCGGAAGAGAGCTCCTCAGCAGCGTTCTCTTGTCGGTTGAGGGCCGCCGCGCCGCTCGCCGGTACGGCGCTCTCGCGGCCAGGCGCGCACGCGCCGCGCTCGCCACCGTCACGCTGCTGGCGATCGACACGCAGATCGTCGAGGCAGCCGGCGAGCTGGAACCGGCAGAGCTGCGGTCGCTGGACGCCCTGCACCTCGCGACGATCATCAGCCTCGGCGAAGACGTCGAGCGCACCTACTGCTATGACGCCCGCCTCGCGCAGGCCGCGCGAGCGCTCGGCATCAACGTCTCAGAACCCTCCTAGTCAGGCCCACCTTTCCTAGTCAGGCCGACTTGCCAGGCCGCGTACGAGCCATGCCAGCGTCCCGCGTCGCGCGGCGAAAAGGCATCGTCGCGATCCCCGGTGCTCGGGTCCTGCGCGCCAACAACCTGCGCGGCACCGGCTACGTCGCGGCGGACTGCGGCTGCTGCCAGAGCCTCCCGCGGTCGACCGGGATCTCGGCATCGAGCGACGGGAAGCGACGGGAAGAGCGGACGTGTCGCGGAGCTGGTCAAGGCGACGCGACCCGGCTCGTGAGCACCCTGCTGCTGGACGTCTGCGACGCCGCCTATGTCGCCGCCGCCTGCGATGTCGGCCACCGCCTCATCAGCTGCGATCAGCGCGATCTGACCTCCAAGGGCCTTGCGAGCCTCCCTGCGAGCGCCGCATCGGGGTAGGAGCTCGTGCCCGTCGAGCGCCCCCAGCCCTTCGTCCCCTTCGGCGAGCTCATAGGTGAGCTCAGAGGCAAGATGCTTGCCAACGACCGCCTCGACGACGAGCTACGCGAACTCGATGAGGCTCCACGGGACCCGTTCGCGTGAAGCGCGCCATGCTCGACACCTCATTCGTGATCTCCCTCGCCCGCGGCGAACACATCGCGCCGCACTACGGCCGGCTTCTCGCCAGCGCGAGGCGCAGCCG
>DAHVAB010000326.1 GCA_027314825.1 Solirubrobacterales bacterium | reverse complement strand
CGGCGACGCCTCAGAGCCATCTGCCGATATCACGGCGCTCCGTGCACGCATCTCCTCATCGTAACCGCGCGGGCAGGCCGTCAATCTGGAGCGGATCGCAGCGGAAGGTCGGACCGGGAGCGCTGCCACACTGATGAGGATGGCGGCTGCTGAGCACACGGAGCGGAACGTGCCGGCCACCGCGGCCGCCGCGGCCGTCGCGGCCGTCCTGGCCGGCGGTGCCGGACGCAGGCTCGGCGGCGCGAAGGCGACGAGCCTGCTGGCGGGAGCGCCGCTCATCTCCTACCCGCTCGCCGCCGCCGGGCGGGCAGGGCTCGACGTGCTGGTCGTCGCCAAGGCCGGCTCGGCGCTGCCGGACGATCTCGCCTGCCCGATCCTGCGCGAGCCGGATCTCCCGCGCCACCCGCTCTGCGGCATCATCGCCGCGCTCACGCACGTGGGCGGCCCGGTGCTCGCGCTCGGCTGCGACATGCCGTTCCTGCCCTCCGCCCTGCTCGGCTGGATGGCCCATCTCGACGGTCCAGCCATCGCCGCGCCGGGCGGGCGCCCGCAGCCGCTGCTGGCACTCTGGACGCCGAAGCAGCTGCCGGCGTTGCGGGACGCTCTGCGACGCGAGGCGGCGATGGGCGAGCTGGTCGCCGAGCTCGGGCTCAGGCAGATCGGCGACGATCGGCTCTCCCGCTTCGGCGAGCCGCAAGTCATCTGCCTGAACGTCAACGATCCCGCCGATCTGGATCGCGCCGAGCAGATCGCACGCGTGCGCGGGCTCGGCTAGCCTCGAGCAGATGGAGCGCTCCGCGTCGTACACCGCGATCTCCAGAGAGGGCTCGGAGGATCTCGTCGCCGTGGAGGAGCCGCTGGAAATCCGTCTCGCCGGCGAGCCGCTCGCCGTCACGATGCGCACCCCGGGCCACGACGAGGAGCTGGCCGCCGGCTTCCTCTACGGCGAGGGGCTGATCACCGGCCCGCCCCTGCTGGAGCCGACCGCCGACTTCGCCGCCAACACGATCGAGCTGCGCAGCCCGCTTGCGCGGCAGCCGAGCGCACGCCGCTTCTATGCGACATCCTCATGCGGGATCTGCGGCAAGGGGGCGCTGGAGGAGGTGGCCGTCCACGCGCCACCGCTGCCGGCCGGGCCGCACGTGGCCCGCGAGCTTGTCGCCGGGCTGCCGGAGCGCCTGCGCCAGCCCGGCTTCGAGCGCACCGGCGGCCTGCACGCGACCGGCCTCTTCGACCGCGCGGGCGAGCTGCTCTGCGTCCACGAGGACGTCGGCCGCCACAATGCGATGGACAAGGTGATCGGACGGGCCCTCTTCGACGGGCGCCTGCCGCTCGCCGGCCACATCCTCTGCGTGAGCGGGCGGCTCTGCTTCGAGCTGGTGCAGAAGGCGGCGCTCGCCGGCGCGCCGATCCTGGTCGGCGTCGGCGCCCCCACCTCACTGGCGGTGCGCCTGGCGGCCGACCGGTCTCTCACCCTCTGCGGCTTCGCCCGTCACGGCACCATGAACGTCTACACCGCGCCAGAGCGAATCCTCGGCTGAGGCCGGCTGCCCCACGCCCGCGTGGCGGCCGCGTCATCCGCGCGCGCTCAGGCTTCCAGCACCACGGCGAGGCCCTGGCCCACCCCGATGCACAGAGCGGCCAGGCCGCGACCGCCGCCGCGCAGGCGCAGCTCGTGGGCCAGCCGGCCGATGATCCGTGCGCCGGAGGCGCCGAGCGGATGTCCCACGGCGATCGCGCCTCCCCGCACATTCACCTTCTGCGGATCGAGCTCCGGCCAGCCGGCCAGGCATGCCAGCGACTGGGAGGCGAACGCCTCGTTGAGCTCGACCACGTCGATCTGATCCCAGCTCAGCCCTGCACGGGCGAGCGCCTTCTGCGCCGCCTGCACCGGCGCGATCCCGAAGACGTCCGGATCCACGGCATGGGCGCCGCGCGAGACCACCCGCGCGATCGGATCGCCACCCAGCGACCCGCTGGCGGCTCCGCCGCCCAACAGCAACATCGCGGCGCCATCATTCAGCGGCGAGCTGTTGCCGGCGGTCACGGTGCCCCCCTCCACGAAGGCCGGCTTCAGCTTCGCGAGGCTCTCCATCGAGGTGGCGCTGCGGATGCTCTCGTCGCGCTCCAGCTCGATGCCCGGCACCGGCACCACCTCCGCCATCGCGCCTTCGGCAAACGCCCGATCGGCCAGCCGGTGGCTGCGCAGCGCGAACGCGTCCTGCGCCTCGCGGGAGATCCCATACATGTCGGCGAGCTTCTCGGCGCTCCCGCCGAGAGTGATCGTCCATCGCTCGGGCATCCGGGGGTTGACCATTCGCCAGCCGAGCGTTGTCGAATAGGCCGTCTCATGACCGGCCGGGAAGCCCTTCGCCGGCTTGGCCATCACCCACGGCGCGCGGCTCATCGACTCCACGCCGCCGGCCACCACGATCTGCGCGTCACCGGTCTCGATCGCCCTCGCCGCCTGGATCGCCGCCTCCATGCTCGACCCGCAGAGCCGGTTGACAGTCAACCCCGGGATGCTGGTCGGCAGGCCGCTGAGCAGCACCGCCATCCGCGCGACGTTGCGGTTGTCCTCGCCGGCCTGGTTGGCCGCGCCCCAGTAGACGTCATCGATGGAGGCGACGTCGAGCCACGGGTTCC
>DAHVAB010000325.1 GCA_027314825.1 Solirubrobacterales bacterium | reverse complement strand
CGCTCCAGCTCCAGGCTCCCATCGCGCACGTGCTCCGCCAGCGAGCGCAGGAAGCCGACCTTCGCCCGTGAGAGCCCGGCCGCCGCGCGCAGCTCATCCGGCTCTTCGGCCAGCACCTCCACCGGGCTCGGCGGACGGCCGCCGTATCGTTCCAGCAGACGCCCGTAGATGGCCCGCGCCGCCTTCACGGACAGCTGCTGTCCTACGATCGAGCGCACCAGCGCGCCGTAGTGATCGTCGCGCTCCGGCCGGCCCTCCCGAGAGTCCGGCAGCGCGCCCACGCTGTCGATCAGGGAGTGCATGATCGGGTCGCAGCGGCGCAGATGCGCAAGCGCTCGAGAAGGCGCCGCTCGGACGGCTCCGCCGCCATCCCGGGATGTCGTCGTGCTCTTGGCGCGCTCGCCGGAGGGGCGAGGCCTCACGCTCGCCACCGCTCAGGCCGAGCTCAGCGAGCCGAGCGCCACCGCCTCGCCATCCAGCGCGTTCAGCGCCCGCGGCAGCGATGCCGCGATGCATGTGAAGCTGGGCGTGTCGCGGACCGTGTAGCGGGAGGCCTCGGTCGTGCGCAGGCGTTGGACGAGGTCGAGGAAGGTGCCGATATCGTCGGTGTCGAAGGCGACGACGAACTCCTGGTCGTCGAGACCGAAGGAGTAGGTGGTGTGGTTGTCGACGCCGGGGTATTCGCGGCCCACCTTGATGTGGCCCTGCATGATCCGCCACCGCTCCTCGGCGGCCAGCGCGTACCACTCCCGGGACTTGACGAAGGGGTAGACGAAGACGTACTTGCCTTTGAAGCCGCGAGGGATGGCGCGCACGTCTTCGGAGTACTCGGAGCTCTTGCGCATGCCCAGGTAGGAGTACGGGGTGTGCGCCCACTGCATCAGCCCGCTCTGCAACAGCACCACGTGGAACTCGTGGATGCGGTCGAGGTTCTCCGCCTCTGAGATCAGCAGCAGCTCCGCATCGCCCCGGGTACCGACCAGGGAGAAGGACTGCAGCAGGTGTCCGTCGGCGAAGTCCTCGCAGGCGGCCAGCATCTCCTGCTTGTGCTGAGCGCGCTCCTCGGCGGGCAGCCGCCGCCACGCCGGATCTACCTTCAGGAAGGTGTACTTGACGAAGTGGCGCTCGCTCAAGGGCCACCGATTATAGGTGCGGCGCGCGGGCTCAGAGCAACTCGGTCGGATGGCGCAGGTGCAGCTCCGGGACCCGCTCGAAGTGCGAGAGGTCTCGGGTGATGAGGACCGCGCCCGCCTCCAGGCATATGCCCGCCTGCATCGCGTCGCGAATCTCGATCGTGGCCCCGTCCCGCCGCAGCTCGCTGAGCAGCGCGCCACCCCGCAGGGCGGCCCTGCGGGTGAGCGTCAGCAGAGGGCAGGACAGCAGCGCGTGAACTGGCTGCGGGGCTCGCCGGTAGGACGCCCCGAGCGCGAGCTCGAAGGCGGTGACGGCCGTGACGCGGTAGCCGGACCGGTGGATGAGGACCGCCAGCAGATCCCGTCCCGGGCCGCTGCCGCGCAGATAGTCGATCAGGATGTCGGAGTCGAGGACCGGTCTGCCGGCGGCTGCCACGTGCTCCACGCCTCCTCGCGCGCCCGCTCCCACTCCTGTGCCTCGCTCGCGCTCCAGGCGCCCTCCGCCGCCTCGAGGGAGGTGAGCAGGTCGTTCTCGCCGCCCTCGCTCAGCTCACGCTCGAGCGCCTCCTCGACGATCGCCGAGAACCCGCGCATGCCGCGTTCCGCCGCTCTTGCCCTGAGCAGGGCGTAGGTGCGGTCGCTGAGCTCGATCGTCGTTCGCATACTGAAGATGCGTTCTAGCATTCGCATGCAGTAACGCTGCGACCGGGCGAGCCGTCCCGCTGCGACCGGGCGAGCCGCGCTTTGCCAGGGCGACGCGCCCTCCGTCCGTGACGCGGGTGCAACCTCTACAGTCCTGATTGTGCGGATAGCGCTCGTATGCCCATACTCGTGGACGTACCCGGGCGGGGTCAGCAGGCACATCGAGGCGCTCGCCGGAGAGCTGATCGCCCTCGGCCATGACGCTCGCGTGCTCGCGCCGTTCGACCCGGACGACGCCCTCTCGCGCCGCCTGCACAGGGGCGCCCGCCCGGAGCCCAGGGAGCCTCCCGAGCATCTGATCTCGCTGGGCCGCACGCTCGGCCTGCCCGCCAACGGCGCGGTCTCGAACCTCTCGCTGTTCCCGGAGGCGGTGATCACGCTGCGCCGCCAGCTGCGCGAGGGCGGCTATGACGTGGCGCACGTCCACGAGCCCGTGGCGCCCCTGGTCGCCTGGGATGCGCTCGGCTGCACGGCGCGGGGCCTGCCGTTGGTGGGCACGTTTCATGCCTACTCCCAGAACGCGTATACGAACGGGATCGCGAGGACGATGGGCGCCGCGCGGCGGATGAACCGCCTGCACGTGCGGATCGCCGTCTCCGAGGCTGCCGCATGGACGGCCAGACGCTTCTTCGGCGGGCGTTACCGGATCGTGCCGAACGGCGTCCACGTGAGCCCGCTCGGCTCGGACGATCCCGCGATGCCGCCCGGGCTGGAGCGGGCGCCGAGCGCTGCCGCGTCCGCCTCCAACGGGGGGGCCGCCATCGCTCCCGCTGCGCTCGCGGCCGCCGCCGCCGCGCAACGGCGCCCTCTGCGGATACT
>DAHVAB010000324.1:2414-2665 GCA_027314825.1 Solirubrobacterales bacterium | reverse complement strand
GTGGGCCGCCGGGGGATCGGCGGCCCGCCGCTCGGCTCGCGGGCGCTCGGGGTCACGCGATCGACGGCGCCTGCGGCATGTGGGAGAGCGCCTCGCGCACATCGGCCTCGGAGAATTCCAGGTCCGTGAGCTTGCCGGCGTGGTAGGCCGCGTAGGCGGACATGTCGAAGTGCCCGTGGCCGGAGAGGCCGATCAGGATCGCTCGCGGCTCGCCCGCCTGCTTGGCGGCCTCCGCCTCCTGGAAGGCTGCG
>DAHVAB010000324.1:0-2404 GCA_027314825.1 Solirubrobacterales bacterium | reverse complement strand
CGCAGAGCGCGTGCGCCGCCTCCGGCGCGGGGACGATCCCCTCCGCGCGGGCGAAGCGCACCGCCGCGTCGAAGGCGGCGCTCTGGCGGATCGCGACCGCGTCCACGACCCCCTCCTTGACCAGCTGGCAGAGGCTCGGCGCGTCGCCGTGGTAGCGCAGCCCGCCGGCGTGCACCGGCGGCGGCACGAAGTCGTGCCCGAGGGTGTACATCGGCATCAGCGGAGTCATGCCGACCGTGTCGCCGAAGTCGTAGCGGTACTCGCCGCGGGTTAGCGTCGGGCAGGCGGTGGGCTCGGCGGCCAGGTAGCGGGTCTTCGTGTGCTCGCGCAGGTCGCGCCGGATGAACGGGTAGGTGAGCCCGGCGAAGTTCGAGCCGCCGCCGACGCAGCCGATCACCACATCCGGCATCTCGCCGGCCATCTCCATCTGCGCGATCGCCTCCTGGCCGATCACCGTCTGATGCAGGCAGACTTGGTTGAGGACCGATCCGAGCGCGTAGTTGGTGTCCTGCGAGCCGGCCGCCACCTCCACCGCCTCGGAGATCGCGATCCCGAGGCTGCCAGACTCATGCGCCGCCTGCGAGCGGCCCGCCTGGGTCATGTCGGTCGGGCTGCGGTGCACTCTCGCGCCCCACGTCTCGATCATCGCTCGCCGGTATGGCTTCTGGTCGTAGGAGACTCCGACCATGAACACCTCGCACTCCAGGCCGAACAGCTGACAGGCGAGCGCGAGCGCGGAGCCCCACTGTCCGGCGCCCGTCTCGGTCACCAGCTTTCGAATTCCCGCCTTGCGGTTGTAGTAGGCCTGGGCGACCGCGCTGTTGGGCTTGTGCGAGCCGGCGGGAGAGACGCCCTCGTACTTGTAGTAGATGTGAGCCGGCGTATCGAGCTCGCGCTCCAGCCGGCGTGCCCGGTAGAGCGGCGAGGGCCGCCACAGCCGGTAGACGTCGCGTACCTCCTCCGGTATCTCGATCTCGGGCTCGGTGGAGACCTCCTGCATGATCAGATCGATCGGGAACAGCGCCGCAAGGTCGTCCGGTCCGACCGGCTGGCCGGTGGCGGGGTGCAGCGGCGGATGGCTCTCGCCCGGCAGTTCTCCCAGCAGGTTCACCCAGTGGGTGGGGATCGCAGACTCCGGCAGGACGTACTTGAGCTGGTCGCTCATCGCCTCCTCCATTCATGGTCCGACGGCGTAGGCGCATGATAGGCACAGCTCGTCCGCCGAGGCGGTGCGCGCATGCGCCCGCGTGTAGCTTGTGGCGATGGGATCGCCGGCGCCACCGTCGACGCTTATCGCGCTTCTGCGCGGGATCAACGTGGGCGCTCGCAACAGGATCGCGATGGCCGACCTGCGGGAGATCATGGAGGGGCTCGGCGCCGCTGAGGTGCGAACGCACCTGCAGAGCGGCAACGTCGTCTTCGCGCCGGCCGCCGCGGCCGGGGCGGGCCCAGTGGGCGCGTCCGGCTTCGGCGAGGGCGGGGACGACGCGGTTGGTGCGGGCGTCGTGGGTGCGTCCGGCTCTGGCGGGGTCGGGGACGACGCGGTTGGTGAGGGCGTCGTGGGTGCGTCCGGCTCCGGCGGGGTCGGGGACGCCGCGGCCGAGTGGACGGACCGGATCGCGAAGGAGATCGAGCGGGCGATCGAGCGTCGACTGGGCCTTGACGTGCCGGTGCTTGTGCGCGGCGCCGGCGAGCTGGCGGAGGTGGTGGAGCGCAACCCTCTGCGCGAGATCGCCTCGAACCCCTCGCGCCTGCTCGTCACATTCCTCTCAAGCGCGGTCCGCCACGAGCAGATCGCGGACATCGACCCGGATCGGTTCCTGCCCGACCGGTTCGCCGCCGGCGAGCGGGAGATCTATGTCTGGGCGCCGCGGGGCGCCAGCGAGACCAAGCTCACCCACTCCTTCTGGGAGAAGCGGCTGGGGGTGAGGGCCACCGCGCGCAACTGGAACACGGTGCAGCGGCTGCTGGAGATCGCGACCGGCTGAGACGAGGCCCCGCCTCCTTCCGGGCGCGACGGCCTGTGCCTGCATGCCTGCGGGTCCGCGCGTGCAGCTACTGCACTACTGCATATGAGGGGCCAGCTCGCGGCGCGCGATGCTCATCTTGTGGACCTCGTCGGGACCGTCGGCCAGGCGCAGCGTGCGCAGGTGGGCGTAGGCGGCGGCCAGGCCGAAGTCGTCGGATACGCCTCCGCCGCCGTGCAGCTGGATCGCGCGGTCGAGCACCCGCAATGCCACGTTCGGTGCGGCGATCTTGATCGCGGCGATCTCCATGCGCGCCTGGCGGTTGCCGACCGTGTCCATCATCCAGGCCGCCTTCAGGGTCAAGAGGCGGGCCATCTCGATCTCCACCCGCGACTCGGCGATCCAGTCCTGGACGTTGCCGCGGCTGGCCAGCGGCG
>DAHVAB010000323.1 GCA_027314825.1 Solirubrobacterales bacterium | reverse complement strand
CTGGCCTCCCGGTTCCTGGATGCCGACGTGCAGGAGGAGCTCGGGATCCTCACCCCGGAGGTGCGGGCGCGCAAGGCGGCTCAGGAGGCCGGTCAGGCGATCGCGGCCTCCGATACCGCCGGGCCGAGCCGTCCGGCTCAGCCGCAGCCGGGTGCCCAGCCGGCCGTCTCCGGGTCTGCCGCCCAGCCGGCCGCTGGATCCTCCGTTCCTGCCGCGAGCGCGATGACCGGCGCTCCACCGGTCGTGCCGGCCAAGCTGCAGGGACTCGATCTCGGGCCCGCGTGTGGGCAGTGCGGAGGCATGATGCAGCGGACGGGGTCCTGCTACACGTGCAGCTCTTGCGGGAACAACACGGGATGTGGTTGACGCGCCGCTCGGCCCGCGCCTGAGCGCTACGACGCCAGCTTGAACAGGTGGACGCGGATCGGCTGGTCGAGCTCGCGGCCTGAGTCAGAGGGGCGGCCGGCGCTCTCGAAGCGGTCGCGCAGCGCGGCGGCGTCCGCGTCGATCGCAGCGGCGCGCGCCGGGTCGACGCCCGTCATCCGCTTGCGCAACGCCTCGAAGTCCGCGATGCGAACCGTCATGCTCGCATCGCGTCTGGCCACCTCGGTGAACGGCCCGCTGCCCGCCCGCTCCAGCGCGGCGAGCGCCTGTGCGCGCACCTCCGTCTCATCCTCGATCGTGCTGATGAGCGCGAAGAACTCTCCCGCTGCCAGCGGCTCCTGCACGTAGAGCAGGCCTTCCGGCCGCAGCACCCTCGCCGCCTCCGCGATCGCCGCGTCCATCGCGGCGACCGGAACGTGGTGAAGGCTGTTGAAGAAGATCACCACGTCGAAGCTCTTCTCCGGGAGCGGCAGCTCCTGTGCGGCGGCCTGCAGGTAGCGGATGCCGGGAGCTGTGCCGCCGGCGCGCGCCCGATCGAGCGCCTCCGGCTGTGGGTCGACGCCGACCACCCGCGCGCCGGCGCCGGCCAGGCGGCGTGCCACCCAACCGTCTCCGCAGCCGACGTCCAGCACGTCCCGCCCGTCGACCTCGAGCAGCTCGTCGAGCAGATCGGTGCTCTCGATGCTGTTGTGATCGTGCATCTGGAACATCCTACGCGGCGCCGCGGCCGGGTCCGGACAGCCGGCCCCAACCGTCCGGCCGGCCGGGCGAGCGGGCTCGGACTGGTACGCGCATCCGGGCCGGGCAGTGGGCTTGGGGGCAAGGATGGATGGCGAGCGACTCAGTAGAAAACCCGCGCAGACAGGAGAGATTGCCGGGATGTGGCCGGTCGTCGTCGCGGCCACGCTGCCCGCATGAGCACTTCAGCCACACCGCCACCACCGCCGCCGCCACCGCACGGCGGCCCTCCCCACCAGGACCATGAGCCGTACCCGGTCCAGTTCTCCGTCGACTATCCGGACCGCCCCCTCGACCGGCTCACGACCGGGCTGCGGATTCTGACGATCATCCCGATCGCGATCCTCGCGGGCACGATCTCAGGCAGCGCCGTCTCGGTCGGGGCCGAGTACACGCTCGCCGGCGCCGGCGGCCTGCTGTTCGCCGGGCCGCTGCTGATGCTCCTGGTCAGGCAGAAGTATCCGCGGTGGTGGTTTGAGTGGAATAGGGAACTGCTGCGCTTCCAGAACCGGGTCGGCGTCTATGCGCTGCTGATGGACGATCGCTACCCGTCCACCGATGAGGCCCAGGCGGTGCACCTGGACTTCGAGCTGCCGGCGGATGTCCCGCGCGAGCTCAACAGGTGGCTGCCGCTCGTGAAGTGGCTGCTCGCGATCCCCCATTACATCGTGCTGTGGATACTGGGCATAGGCGCGCTCGTAGCGGTGGTGATCTCGTGGTTCGCGATCCTCTTCACGGGCCGGTACCCGCGGGGCCTCTTCGACTATCTGGTTGGTGTGGCGCGGTGGTACAACCGTGTGATCGCCTACGCGCTGATCCTGGTCACCGACGTCTACCCTCCGTTCCGGCTGGGTCCGTAGTTCGCGGACGGCCCGCCGCCGGGCCCTCGTCGGATGCCTCGGTCGGACGGGGATGGGGTCGGGGACGGGGTCGCGGACGGGGACGGCCCGCCGCCGGCCCGCTCAGGTGCTCGCGGCTCGCTGCGTCGTCGCCTCGAGGCTCCACTCCGCCTCGATCGCGTCGCCCGCGTCGGAGCGACTGAGCATGCTGATGAATACGGCCGCGAACGCGATCGCGAAGACGGTGAACTCGATCAGCGTCATCACGCCGCCGGCGATGTGCTGGTCCAGGCTGGCGGAGATGCCGTAGGCGCGGGGGGCGTGCGTGAAGAGGGGGTAGAGCGGGTGCGAGAGCCACAGCAGCGGTATGCACACGCAGGCCGAGGCGATGTGCGTGACCCCGAGCACCCCGAGCCGCTGGCCGTTGGCTCGCAGATGCGCGCCCGGCAGCGGGTCGACGACCAGCCACCAGAGGCCGAGCCCGGTGAGGAGCAGGGTCAGGTGGCAGAGGATTTGAAGGCCGGCGGAGCCGGCAGCGGCGTCGGAGATCGCCGGGATCGCCCACAGCCACGTGGCGCCGATCCAGAGCGGGACGACGAGCCATGGCGTCAGCAGCCGCTCGCATGCGCGCAGTGCCCGGGAGACCCGTTCGAAGCGCTCGGCGGCGGCCCCGCCGCTCGCTGCAGGGTTCTCGCCCGCGGTGAGCGCGCC